>JAAWJJ010000090.1 GCA_022796875.1 Eubacterium sp.
AACCATTGATGAAAAATTGTACAAATTATGGATAGATGATAAATTACGAGAATATGAAAATGTTCGTATTGGAAATAAAGATGATATAGAAGAATTTCTTACTCTTATGGAAGTAGTCGGAAGTCCAATTTTATCAACAAAAAGAACTCTCGAACCACCCCAGGACTAGCCAAGCCACTTTTGGCTTCGGCAACCGTCCGAAAAACGGACAATCCAAAACTGGCGCATCCAATCAGCGGCAAGGATGCTGGTAATTACGGGCAGAGGTAAAGGGAAAATGTCCGTCACGTAAAAGCCACATGGCTCTAACCACGGACAAACGGCTCTGGTTGGCTATATTCGCCCCATACAGGCGTTTTATATGCTGTTTGATGGAATTACCATCAATAGCCATTACGCCCGTATATGGGCATCTGTGCAAGCCACAGGGCAATTACTGCACCATGACAATATAATATGCTTAACCGGGCAGCCGATAGGGTGTGAAACCTCCGTTCCGAGCCTTGAACGAAAGGAGGCGTTTTTTATGAGTACATATGAAGAATTTATGGTATTGCTTACTTTTGGAATACTTGTAATTGCAATTTTGGAATATGTCAACCATAAAAAATAGCACCCCCGCTCTAGCAAAGTAAAGGTGCTATTTTTTACCGATATTTTCGCCGGAAACGGATAGGTGTACTCTATCGTATCGGCTGCCTTGTTAAGCACATTATAAACCACACGCATGGATTTTTCAACCCCGAAAATGCCCCAGCGCTGCCAACACTGGAGCAGCTCATATATACCCAAAAGGATATAACGTTACACAGGCATATTATACCTTTTCGGGACAGTTCTGACAAATGCAGAGCTGTTATTTTTATACCCATTTTTTAAGAAAGGAATGACAATAATATGGCAAGTATTAGAAAAAGAAGGAAAAGTTACCAGATCACCGTAAGCAATGGCCGGGACATCCATGATAAGCAAATACTTGAAACTGCTACATGGCCCCCGGACCCGGACAAGACAGAGAAACAGAACCAGAAAGCATTGCAACGCTTTGCCATGGACTTTGAAGAAAAAGTAAAAAGCGGCAAGTACCTGAAAGGCGAAAAGATGACCTATCAGGAATATTCTGCGCTATGGCTGTCTGAATACGCAGAAAAGCAGATGGAACGCACTTCCATAGAACGCTGTGAAAATTCCCTCAGAAACATAATCCTGCCGGCAATCGGGCATTTAAAATTGTCAGAGATACAACCCCTGCACCTTACAAGGCTATACAGCACGCTTATGGAAAATGGATATACCCGGAATGGGAAACAACATCCATATAGCACAAGGACGATCAAACGCATACACCAGATTATCAGTAGCAGCTTTAATACTGCAGTATACTGGCAATTGATAGAAAATAACCCATGTCAGCGCGTAAAACCCCCGAAAGTGGAGAAGCAGGCAGACATAAAGCATTTTACCCTGGAACAGGCACAGGCTTTCCTTGAACAGTTGGACGTTCCTTACACGGTCGCGCACTGGGGACGCGCAAAAAAAGATGGCTCCGAAAGCAGGAAGTACTATGAGGAAAAGAAGCTTCCTTTGCAATTCAAGGTACTTTTCCATCTGGCAATCTTCGGAGGATTCCGGCGCGGTGAGCTGGTCGCCTTAACCTGGGATGACGTTGGATTCCAGAACCATACCATCACCATAAATAAGGCATCTGCCAGAACGAAAGACGGCATCATTACAAAAGCTCCCAAAACCTTTTCCTCTAACCGGACGGTTACTCTCCCGGACAAGACCATAAACCTTATACGCAAATATAAGACAGAACAGCAGCAATACCGGCTGTCGCTCGGAACATACTGGAAAGGCAGCAACTATCTGTTCATACAAGATGACGGAAAACAGATGGACATATCAACGCCTAACAGGGTCTTTAAAAAGGTTATCCGTATCTATAATGAAACACATGAAGATAAGCTGCCCGAGATCACGCTGCACGGTTTGCGCCATACATCGGCAACGCTGCTGATTGCGCAGAATGTGGACATTAAAACAGTATCAAACCGCCTGGGACATTCGGAAACATCAACCACGATGGACATCTACGCCCACGCCTTGCAGAAGCAGGATGCGCTTGCGGCGGAATCACTGGGAGAATTATTTACTGAAAAAAAGCAATGTTAGTCAATTGTTAGTCAAAGACAGAAAAAGCACTCCGTTACGGAGTGCTTAACTTCTGCCACAAGCCTTGATTTTACTGGCTTTTTGTTAATCGATGCGACAGGATTTGAACCTGCGGCCTCTGCGTCCCGAACGCAGCGCTCTACCAAACTGAGCCACGCATCGTTTTCGTGGTGATCTCCCCTGAAGAAGCTCACCACGATATATTAGCATACTTTTATTCATTTGTCTACGACTTTTTTATATTTTTTTGACAAATTTTTCTGACTGAAATTCAGCAAAAGTTGAGAACCGCCCGGCTGTTTTTTCAAAACCGGTTTCCGTACTTTTGCCTTATACCGGATATGCTCCGTTCTCGTAATCTGCTTTGTCCGGATCCACCTTTGTCTGCTGCGCTTCCCGGAATTTGAAAAAGTCTATAGCCTGCTGCGGGAACAACGCATAAGAAAGCACGTCTTCATCCTGCTGCTTCCAGCGCGACATCTCTTTCTCAATTTTGTTAAGCTCCGGCTCGATCAGATCTGCCGGACGACAGGTAATCGCTTTCTCTTTTTCTGCGCCGAGCACCTTATCTACAACTTCCGGATTAAAAGGTTTGACTGTCTGGCCGTATTCTCCGAGCAATATGCTCTTTGTTTCTTTCGTAGCCACTTTATAACGTTCTCCCATCAGCACGTTCAGTACGGCCTGTGTTCCAACGATCTGGCTGGACGGAGTCACTAACGGCGGCTCTCCCAAATCTTTCCGTACCCGCGGAATCTCTTTTAACACATCCTCGTATTTATCTTCCGCATTTTGTTCCTTTAACTGAGAGATCATGTTAGACAACATTCCTCCCGGAACCTGATAACGCAGAGTATTAATATTCACTCCCAATACTTTCGGGTTCAACAGGCCGCTTGCAAGCGATTCCTCCCGGATTTTTCCAAAATACGCAGAAATTTCCGCCAGAATGTCCTGGTTTAAGCCGGTGTCATAAGGCGTTCCCTTAAAAGTTTCCACCATCACTTCCGTGGCCGGCTGGGAAGTTCCCAAAGCCAGCGGCGAAATGGCCGTATCAATAATATCGCATCCTGCCTCCACCGCTTTCATGCAGCTCATCGAAGCTACACCGCTCGTATAGTGAGTATGAAGTTCAATCGGGATACCGACGTTTTCTTTTAACGCTCCTACCAGCGCCTGAGCTTCATACGGAATCAACAGTCCCGCCATATCTTTAATACAGATCGAGTCCGCCCCCATATCTTCGATACGTTTGGCGGTTTCCATCCAATATTCTTTCGTATAAGCCTCTCCCAACGTATAGGAAAGCGCAATCTGTGAATGGCCTTTTTCTTTTCTGCAGGCTTTTACCGCGGTTTCCAGATTCCTCAAATCATTCAGGCAGTCAAAAATACGAATGATATCAATCCCGTTTGCAATGGATTTCTGCACGAAATACTCTACTACATCGTCCGCATAATGACGGTACCCAAGAATATTCTGTCCCCGGAAAAGCATCTGTAATTTTGTATTTTTAAATCCGTCCCGGAACTTGCGCAGACGTTCCCACGGATCTTCTTTTAAAAAACGCAAAGATGCGTCGAAAGTTGCGCCGCCCCAACATTCCACCGCATGATAACCTACTTTATCCATCTTATCAATGACCGGCAGCATCTGCTCTGTCGTCAGCCTCGTAGCCATCAGCGACTGATGGGCGTCCCGCAGAACGGTTTCTGTTATTTTCAATGGTTTTTTCTCCATCTTTCTACTTCTCTCCTTTCAGGATATTTTCCTGTCACATTTCCTGGTTACGGCACGTCAGACGCCGAATATCGCCATAAAAACCCCGGCGGCAATTGCCGTTCCGATAACTCCGGCTACGTTCGGCCCCATGGCATGCATCAGCAGGAAATTGGTCGGATCCTCTTCCGCTCCGACTTTTTGGGATACACGGGCAGCCATCGGCACTGCGGATACCCCGGCCGAACCGATCAGCGGATTGATTTTACCCTTTGTAACCGCACAAAGTATTTTACCGAAAATAATACCTGCCGCCGTACCAAATGCAAATGCCACCAGTCCGAGTATTACGATTTTTATCGTCGTCCATTTCAGAAAAGCCTCCGCGCTCGTAGACGCTCCGACAGAAGTTCCAAGCAGAATGACGACAATATACATCAACGCGTTCGACGCCGTTTCTGATAACTGTTTTACCACGCCACATTCCCGGAACAGGTTTCCAAGCATCAGCATACCTACTAACGGCGCGGTCGTCGGCAATACCAGACAGACAACAACCGTAACAATAATCGGGAATAAAATTGCTTCCAGTTTTGATACTTCACGAAGCTGATCCATATGAATCGAACGTTCTTTTTTTGTTGTAAAAAGTTTCATAATCGGCGGCTGGATAATCGGTACCAGAGCCATATAGGAATACGCCGCCACTGCGATCGGCCCCATCAGGTCGTTTTGATGCAGCTTCATTGCAAGGAATATGGACGTCGGTCCGTCCGCTCCGCCGATAATAGATACCGCCGCTGCTCCTGCATCCGTAAATCCGAATGCAATTGCCAGCAAATAAGCCGTAAAAATACCGAACTGCGCCGCCGCGCCAAGCAAAAAGCTGATCGGATTGGCAATCAGCGGCCGAAAATCCGTCAATGCGCCGACGCCAAGGAAAATCAAAGACGGCAGTATCGACCATTCGTCCAGTTTAAAGAAATAATACAAAAGTCCGCCGCTTTGCTCCGCCGTTTCCGGCGCCATCATAATGCCCGGGAAAATATTTACAAGCAGCATCCCAAATGCAATTGGAACGAGCAGCAACGGTTCATATCCTTTTTTTATCGCTAAATATAAGAACACACAGGCAACTGCAATCATCAGATAGTTTCCCCAAGTAAGGTTGAAAAAAGCCGTCTGTTGAAACAGATTACCCAGTGTTTCCGCAAGATTACCTGACATGTCACCCTCCCATTATTCGTTCATGGTTGCCATAACCGCTCCGGCCTCAACGCTTTGTCCTTTGCTAACTTCAATACTCACTATCACGCCGTCCACAGGAGCCACTACCGGCGTTTCCATCTTCATCATTTCCATAACTACCACCGGATCGCCGGCTTTTACCGCCGCTCCGGCGCTTGCAACCACATCCACAACTTTTCCTGCCGCTCCGGCCGTTATATCAACGCTTCCTTTGCCCGCCGCATTGCCGCTTCCGGTATTTCCCTGGCTTGCCGCCGACACCGGCGCTGCCTGCGGTTTTGCCGTCGGCGCGGAAGCTGCCGATACGGCACCGCCTGTATTTTCTTCTACCGTAACGTCATATACATTTCCGTTTACTGTAATTGTGTAATTTTTCATTCCCACTCTATCCTCCTGATTTCATATTTATCATTCTGCCCTCACATGCCGCCGCTCCCATTGTTTCCTGCAGACGCCTGTGATTTTTCTTCTGACATTCTATCATTTTTCTATTACCGCCGTTTTATCGTACGTACGACAAAACTATCCGTCGGAACCTGTTCGTACGATGCAATGGCCGCCGCAATGGCCGCTACCAGTTCCCAGTCGTCCGCTTCCTTTGCCTGATTTCCTGCGACCGCCGGTATTTCCTGCTCAGACGTTTTTGCTTCCGCCGTATCTTCACCGGTTTTCCGGGAAAATTTCTTCTGAAGCATCGGAATAATACGAAATGCATAAATCACGATCGCCATTACGATCAGCATGACAAACACGGTTCCCATACCGAGCACCGTATTAAACGCCGCATTCTGCATTTTCTCTCCAAACGTCTGCTCCGCTGCGAAAACGACCATATCCGGCATCCGGCAAATGAGAGAACCGGCAAAAACAGCCGCAAATAAACCTTTTATTCTTTTTCTCATCTTCTTTAAGCTTCCTTTCCATTTTTAACGTAAGAAACGCCGCAATGAAATTTTCCTTTACAGCATGGAAAACGCCATAATCAAATGTTTTCGCGTACTTTCCGGCGCAATAACCGTATCAACGCTTCCTCTTGCCGCGGCAGCCTCTACCGAATTCTGCAGCTTTTCATATTCAGACGCCTGACGTTCCCTGGCTGCGGCATCCGCATCTGCCGACAGTATATTGGCCGCTTTTTCCGCTTCCATCATACCGAGTTTTACGCCGTCCCAGGCAAATACCATATCCGCTCCGCCAATTGCTTTTGTATTCATTGCCACATAAGCGCTGCCGTAAGTATCGCCAACTAGCAGATTTACTTTTGTCGCCCATATTTCCGTAAAAGCTTTTACCAACTCCGCCAATGCGGACGGCAGATCCATTTCCGTACTCTCTGCCGCATCAAATCCGTCCGCGGCAATCACTGTCAGCAACGGCAGATCTTTTGAACTGCAAAACCGGACAAATTTTGCCGCTTTCCGGCAACCCTCCGCAGTCAACCCTGTCGGCAGATCCGCAATCTTTTCTCCATTTTCGTTATACAATGCAGACGCATTGCCAACGACTCCGACACGGATCCCGTTCAGCTTCAAAAATCCAGTCACGATTTCCGGATGGTAAGAGCCATACATTTCCGTAAAAAGATAATTATCCGCACACTCTTTTAAAAGCGCCCTTGTATCCCGGGAAGCAGCCGTCTTTTCGGAAATATAACGGTTTAGCTCCGACTCTTCACAGCAGCCGTACTCATCGTCTTCCAGCATCAGAATCAGTTCCCTGATTTTTTCCAGTACCTCTTCCTCCGTTTCCAGCATCTGTGCCTGCCCGGAAACTTCATTCTGGAATTGTCCGCTGGAAAAACTGCGGGCCAGCTTCTGATTATCTTTCAGAGTATGGGGTGCATTCACAAACATCTGTGCATCTTTTACCATAAATGTAAAATCAGAAAGCGCCGGTACCATTGTCATTCCGCCTGCGCAGGTTCCCATCACCGCGCTGATTTGCAGACAGCTGTCGGCCGCTTCGATTTGCTTTGCCAGTACCTTTCCAAAACTATCCAGCGCATCTACCGATTCCTGAAGCCGAAAACCGCCGCAATCAATCAAACCTATAATGGGAACTCCGCTTTTCATCGCCTTATCATACAAATCCACAATCTTCTTTGCATGCATCTCACCTATCGTACCATTCAAAACATCCCTGTTCTGACTGTAAACATAGACCGGATTCCCCTCTATTTGCCCGTAGCCGGTAATAATGCCATCCGACGGCTCGCCATACGGTTTCAGGGAAAAATCAGTCGTCCGTGCCGAAACCAGCGCGCCCAGCTCTACAAAACTGCCCTCATCCAACAGTCCGTTGATGCGTTTTAACGCCAAACATTTTGACATATCGCCTTATACCTCCTTTAGGATCGTTATTAAATTAACGCATTAGTTGCCCTTATTCTACTTCATATCTTACTCATTTTCAATAGAATTTATAAGATTTTCGACTTCTGTCTTAAAAATTTGTTACTTTTCACGGAGTAGGAGAGCCACTGACCGTTTCACCGCTTCTGTTGCAAAACGGTTTTCACGGAAACTTCTATTAAGTATGGAGATATAAACAATATTATCTATACGTTTTTTACGTTGATTTCCGGGCTATACGCCAGGGCCGGGAAATCAGTTCCAGAATTTATATCAAATAAAGTATTTGATATAAATGGATGCGCACGTCCGCATATAGAATTTTGTTGCTTCCGCAACATGCGGACGGCGCAGCCGGAAACGACAGAAGTCGTTTCCGATATCAGTCTAACTACGGGATGGGCGGATGTGATTTGATTCCCCCGATTCAAACTCGGTTTTCTGTCAGGCGCGCCCCCAAACTTTGAGGAAAACCTCAGACAGTGAACTCGGGGGAATCCATTTCGCCCATTTTCCCGTAGATAAGGGATACTATAAAAATTCTTCCAATGTTTCCCTCTCT
>JAAWJJ010000091.1 GCA_022796875.1 Eubacterium sp.
GGCAGGTTCTTCGGAACCTGCTTTTTATTTTTAGATAGAAAAAAGAAGCCGTTGCTCCAGTAGATGATTCATCTACTTTTGCAACAGCCCCTGTTTTAATTCTCAATAAAAAACTCTTTTAAAAACAATGACAACGTATCGGAAACATAGGTATTATTCCAGGCAATCCCGATTTCATGAAGTGCGTTTTTGTCTTTTAATTTTTTCACAACCAATCCGTCTGGAAGCTGCCGGTAGCAAATATTCTGGTACGGGATAATCACAATTCCCATATTCATCGCCGCCAGAATCAGCGTGCTCAGATGGTGGTTGCTGTAATCATTCGTATTCGGCACCATATTATGCGCCAGAAACAGATGCTGTATCATGTCAAACATTCCCGGATTGTCTTTCCGGTTCATTAACAGTATCAATTCCTGCCGCAGCATCGGAATGGTAATCTCTTTTTCTTTTGCCAGAGGATGGTCTTCGTGCAGCACTACCATAAACGGGTCTTTGTATAAACTCTTCCACCTGATATTGGAATCTCCCGTAAACATGTCCAGCCGGCCGAACGCCGCGTCGACCTGCTTATCTGACAGCATCCTGGATACCGTAATCGAATCATACTTCATCAACTGTATGTTAACCATCGGATACTTTTTGTAAAAATTGCGGAACGTCGGAATACACTTATAAATAAACTCTGGGTAAACTACTCCCAGAGCCAAAACATCTTTGTCCACAATATTCATATTACGGGTACGGTTTTTTGCATTTGCGGCAATTGTCGTAATCCTGATCGCATCTTTTAAAAATTCCTGTCCGTCCGCAGTAAGTGAAAGTTTATTGTTATTTCTGTTGAACAGCTTCATGTCCAGTTCATGTTCCAACATACTGATACTGTGGCTGACATTGGAGGGAACCATGTTCAGATGTTTTGATGCTTTGGTAAAATTCAAATACTGTGCGGAGGCAATAAATATTTCGAGCTGATGTGTATCCATAACTAACCACCTTCTCTTTTGTCGGCAATACAAGTTCCTGTATATACATCGTTATTTTACCATCGTTATTTTCAACTGCACACCGAAATTTTTTAATCGCCCTTTCAAATAGTTTGATGGAAAAACTTTTGCTAATTTAAAATAAAACGCAGATTTTTCGTCCTATTTAAAAAACACCCCGGTAGACTGTCTTTCAGGCACAGCGCTCCCCAGTCCGTTGATGTCAAGTTAATTACCCTGGCTTTTTTAGAAATAAAAGCCAAAGATTTCTCTCCGACTTATTTTTTATGCCTTTCATTTTATCATAAGCTTCTTTCAGTTCAACAGATTTTGTTTTATATGCCCCGAAATTCCCTAATTCTCTCCCTGTTTCTTTCCATATCTGATGCAATTCATCCGTATCTATTTCTGTAATAAAAGAGATGATATAAATATCAAGCACATCTTTTATTCTCCTGCATACATTTTCTTCAGAAATTTCATATATTTTATCTGATAACATTTTTGATAGACTGGCACCGTTAATTGATATTTCATTCACATAAGAAATATACGGTTCGCAAAACCGATTCTGCCTGACACTCAAATCAATACTTGCAATTTTCTCTTTACTTTCATTGACAATTTTAGATCCTGCAGACTTCCATTCTCCAAATACTCTGTTAATTTGAATGTCTAAGGAAGAATCTACTTTTTTTACTGCACTTTGCAATGCTTTTCCCATATTCTACATAGTTGGACTGTCCCCGATCCAGTCCCCATCTATATCTCTGGTAACTCTCTCTACCTTTGACGGATTATTGTCCCTGATTGCAAGGTTAAGAACCATCGCCCCTTTAAATACAATCGGCACGCTCGCCTTTGACAGTGCAAGTAGGTGAACTTTCATTCAGCAGCCAGAGGGAAATATTATCTACCACTGATGAATCCAAACCTTCTTCCTCCAACACCGCCATTTTTTCAATTTTAATAATCCCCTCAATAGGATTGGACACCTTGTTTTTAGGACGAATTAGTAAATACCAGCAGCCAAACTTACAATGCTTACTGTTCTCTTTCAAAAACACCGGAGTTCTTTGACCATATTCCAGTTTTAGCAGTTCCGCGCCAATCTGGGTTCCGCCTCGCTTGCTTTTGTTTGATGTCGGTAGCATTGGGTCAAAACTCTTCGAAACACCGACAACATTATAAAACATATCTGCAAACTCTGGCTTTCCAGTATCCTGCCGAATAAATTGTAACGGCCCATCCACAATCAACATATGATCAGGTTCAAGTGTTCCTGAATTAACCATTTCCCCAGTATATTAATTTCCATATCATGCATCATGGAATTCGCTTTGGCAATGGCTGCATTAACCGGAATATGTTCGATTTTCATTAACCAAATCAAGAGAACGAATTTTCTTCGATTCATCGGTTTCAAATGGTTTGCTCATTTCTTTTTATTTCATCGTTTTCATCCTGATAGGGCTCTTGATAGTAGTGATCCAGATCAAGACTCTCATTCTGATAAAGAAGAATTTTCCGCTTATCAAATATTTTACTTAAAGTAGGCATACCCTTGCCTCCATTTTTATCTGGTATTTTCGATTAGAATTGATTAATTTCACATATTTATTTGAATGGTGTAATCTTAACTACTTCTTTATATGTTCGCGTAATACCTCAAATTTTTATCTTTTCCTTTTTAATCAATTCCCTTTATCGGTCAGTTCTCTCAAAAGAAAGGTTGCCGTAGACTGGAACACACCAAATAACATTTCTACATCGCTGCGAACAATAGAATCTTTACTGCGACACAGTTCCAAGGCAGCATCCATCCTTCTTTTTGTAACACTAGTATACCATTATTTTGTAAAACCGAGAAGATTGTTTTCATTTTCTTAATTAAGTCATCTTTCATAATCATTTCCGGGCTCACACCGGCAGACTGTCCTTCAGACACAGCGCTCCCCAGCCCACCTGCGGATTCGGATACTCCGTAAATCCCGGCAGCGGCCTGGCTCCTTTCTGAAAATAGGCCTTTATTTTTTCTCCGTACAGAAACGGATCGTTTCCGTTTACGATTCCCCACTGCATTGCCAGAGCAGCCGCTCCGGAAACAATCGGGGCGGCAAATGACGTGCCGGTAACGGGCCGGTATCCGCCGCCCAAAGATGTGGTAATAATATTTACGCCCGGAGCAACAATGTCCGGTTTTACCTGATTTTGCACCCAGGTAAAGCCCCTGCCGGAAAAAGAAGCCGCCGTTTTGTTTTTCCCGTCGTAAGCGCCGACCGTCAATACTTTTTCCGCTGCTGACGGAATCGTAAGCGTAATGTCCTCCACCGGCTGTAAAAACCCGGTTCCGCTGCTCAGGCTCTGCCTGGCAGGCAGCCACAAATCGACGTTTCCGTATACTATTCTCCGGGGAAACAGCTCCAATTGCCAGATTCCTGCAGTGACGTAACTTTCCAGCGGAATAAAGTCAAAATAAATTTCCTGATATATACTAAACGGGCTCGGTTCTCCATAATAAATCAGTATTTTCGTCCCTGTTTCCTGATAGCGGTAAGTGCCCATACGTTCCGTGTCGATCACAATTCTCCTGCCGGTCGGCGTAATCAGCGCCAACTCAACTTCATCTGCATACATTTTCCAAATCTGCAGTCCAAAAGAACTCTGATATTCCCCGACGGAAAATTCCACCGGAACCGTCTGCCTTTCCTGCAAACTGACAGACGTATGTATATTTGCGCTTCCTTCATTCCCGCTGCCGACTACAACAAGCGATCTTCCCATGGCGGAAACGTCGTTTAAATATTGTTCCACCAGCGAATTTCCCGCATGGGAACCATAATTATTTCCGAAACTCAGATTCACGGTCAGCGGCATCCGGAGTTCGTCGGCACGCCTGTAACAAAAATCCACTCCTCGCATAAGCTCCGTCGTTCTTGGAAACCCTTCCGGCGACGGACTTGCCATTTTTACGACAATTAACTGGCTTTCATAAGCGATACCGCGATATCTCCCGTTTTCCCCTCTTCCAACACCCGCGCATATTCCTGCAACAGACGTCCCATGCCCGGAACTGTCAAAAATAATTTTTTGCGGATTATTCGTTTCCAACACTTCATCTAACTGCTCTTTTCCATACACTACATCATTTTCCTGATCCCAAACGTACAAAATCCTGCTTGTACCATCTTCATTACGAAAATCCTCATGAAAAATATCAATGCCCGAATCTACGATTCCAATCAGAATCCCTCTGCCGGACAACATGACCGCTCCCGGTACTTTTACGCCCCCGGAACTGCTTACGCCTGGCCGGCTTTGCAAAACGGTAATACAGGATTCTACTTTTGCATCCAGTATCGAAAAGTAAATCCGTTTCGGCAGTTCTACATATTCAATATTTTCCAGTTTTCCTAATTCGGCAATTTTTACTTTCGGCATTTCAATCACGGCAAAATGATTGAGCAATTCATATATTTTTATATCTTCTCCCAGCGCTCTCACAGTATCCAGCGTACCGGAATATTTTATAATGACTTCCCACGTTTTCTCATTTTCACAATATCCCTCCCTTAATTGGGCAGAATTTTGAAGCTCGCTCTCACTTGCATCCAATGCAAGATTTAACAAATTTTCAAACTTCTGATCTTCCATAAAACAAAAAAACCTGCCTTTTACACACTTTTTCTAAGTTATGTAACAAGCAGGTGAAATATGTATAGCACTGCATATATGATCGGCTGATGCAATAAGTAAATAATCAGCGAATGGCGGCCCGTCCAATCAATTATACAAACAGGCCACGCCGTTTTTTCCGGATATCCCCGCATTTTACTTAATAACCCTTTTCTCTCCGCAATTCCGTACAGATAATAGCCGGCAATAAACAAAAACATCCACGGAATTAACGAAAAGAAATCCGTAGAAAAAAAACCGTCTTCCACAAACCCCAGACAGGTAGTAAACAAATTCCGGTACAATGTATGCGGTAAATCGGCAAAATGCAGTTTTCCCCATCCAAGATATCCTTTATTTACATTTTTTGTAATAACAAACAGCAACGACGTGATAGCTAATCCTGCATATACGTTAATTTTTTGCAGGATCTTTTGCAGGAAAACCATGATTAACATTGCTGCCCCGAGAAAAGATAAAATCCCGAAAACAATCCGGCTATCCGGCATCGCTATGACTGTCACGGCAGATACTAATGCTCCGCCTGCAAACACAAGGAGTCCCCGGCGGATTTTTCTTTTTCCCAGAGAAAAACAAAATCCGGATAATAGTATAAATGTCCAGCAAATACTTTGCTGCCATACGTAACTGATTTTTCCCGAATACCAGTCCCATCCTGCTCCATACAAATTTACCAGATCCCATACGGCATGGTAAAATATCATGCTAAGCAGGGTAACTCCTCTGATCCTGTCTAAAATAATATAACGCATCTTTTGTCCGTTCCTTTTTCATACTCCGCTGCTTTTCTGTACTCTTTCCTTTTCCTGTGTTCCGTCACTTTCCCGCCGCTTTTCTGTGCTCTTTCTCTTTCTGTATTCATTTACTTTTCCGGTGCTTTCTTAAATTCCTGCGTATTCATCTCACGTATTAATTTACGCAGCGGAAGTATATTTTCCGGAGAAACAGACAATTCATCCACACCCATTTTCAGAAACCGTTTTGTCAGTTCCCTGTCCGCCCCCAATTCTCCGCAAATCCCGCACCAGATACCTGCGTTATGCGCATTTTGAACCGTTTGTTCAATCGCACGCAGCACTGCCGGATGATGTACGTCAAAAAAAGAGTCCAGCAGCGGATTTTGTCTGTCGGCTGCCAGTATATACTGGCTCAGGTCATTGGTGCCAATACTGAAAAAATCAACATGCTTTGCCAACAGATCGCCGATCATAACCGCCGCAGGCGTTTCAATCATGATTCCCTGTTCCAATTCTCCATAAGAAATATGCTCTTTTTCCAAATTTTCTTTTTCTTCTTCTACCATCCGTTTAATCTGCATTACTTCCTCTACCGAAGTGATCAGCGGATACATAATCGAAATTTTACCAAATGCAGCCGTTCTTAAAAGAGCCCGCAGCTGAGTGCGGAACACCTGCGGATGCTTAAAATAAATACGAATTCCCCGCAGCCCCATCGCCGGATTTTCCTCTTCTTTCAGATTTAAATAATTGATTTTTTTATCCGCACCGATATCCAGCGTTCGTATAATCACACGTTTTCCGGCCATCTTTTCCACAACAAAACGATACGCCTGAAATTGTTCTTCTTCCGAAGGATAATTGTCTTTTTCCAAATACAAAAATTCACTCCGAAACAAACCGATTCCCTCCGCGCCGCTTTGCAATGCCCGGGTCAGATCATGCAAATTACCGATATTGGCGTTTAAACGTACTGATCTTCCGTCTAAAGTCACACTTTCCTTATTTTTATATGCCTGAAGCAGGTTTTTATTATTTATTTCTGTCTGCAGTTTTTTCTGCATTGTAAAAATAATTTCTTCATTCGGTTTTATATATATGTATCCGGTATTTCCGTCTACAATCGCAAATTCCCCGTCTAACTCTTCTTCGAGTACCATATCCACGCCGGTTATCGTAGGAATCCCCATGGTTCTTGCCAAAATTGCCGTATGTGAATTAACGGAACCGTGGACCATGACAAACGACATAATTTTTTCTCTCTCCATCTGCATAATTTCACTCGGAACAAGATCGTCCGCTATGATAATAGCCGGTTCCTCCGCCCCGGGATGATTATCGTTATCCCCCGCAAGAATGGAAATCAACCGTTCGGAAATATCTCTGATATCGATTGCTCTTGCCTGCATATAAGTGTCTTCCATTGCAGAAAACCGCGAAAAAAAGTTTTCATTTGTCTGCGCCACTGCATATTCCGCATTTATCATCTGTGTTTTAATCATGTCCTCTACAGAACCTACATAATCCGGATCCTGCAGCATAATCTGATGCACTTCAAAGATTTCCGCTTCAGACTTTCCGACCTCTGTCAAAACTTTTTTGTGCAAAACCGCAAGATCGTCCAGCGCCGTTTTTTGCGCCTGTAAAAATCTCTCATATTCAGCGGCAGGATCTGCAATATTATAATATACTGTCCGCCGTAATTTTCTATACAAAGAAATACGGCCAATCGCTACCCCCTGAAATACGCTTTTCCCACGATATACTTCCATTCCGTTCCCCTTTGCCTGGACTTATAGAAAAAACGCATGGGAGCGACCATGCGTTTTTGCATTAAACAATTCGTTTTAGCAGGGACAGAAGGACTCGAACCCTCGACATTTGGTTTTGGAGACCAACGTTCTACCAACTGAACTATATCCCTGTATATACCCTCAAAACTCCACACAGAACCCGATACTCTTCCAAAGCCATTCCCATTCCTCTTTCCTGGCCAGACCCTCGACCGATTAGTGGCAGTCCGCT
>JAAWJJ010000020.1 GCA_022796875.1 Eubacterium sp.
TGTATTCGGCGAGCGGCGAATTATGATTATGATTTTAACAAAATCATAATACAATGAGCGCAAGCGAGAAGAATACTCTTGTGTATTCGGCGAGCGGCGAATTATGATTATGATTTTAACAAAATCATAATACAATAGCCAAAAGCAAAAAAACGAGGGAGGTAAACCTTAATGAAAGTATTAGCAATCGTTGCAGGAAGGCACAACGGCAACAGTGAGATTCTTGCAAAAGAAGCCCTGACGGCATGCCAGGCGGCAGGCGCGGAATGTAAACTGATCAATCTGTACGATTATCACATCGAAATGTGTACCGGATGCGAATCCTGCACTATGCAGATGGGCGATGTGGCTCAGGGTAAGGGTACTTACAGAGGCTGCGTATTAAAAGATAAAGACGACATGGACAAGATCGTGAACGAAGTACAGTCCAGCGACGGCCTGATTATCGCGGTTCCGACATATGACCTTGCTCCAAGCGCATTATATTTGAGATATGCCCACCGCTGCCTGGCATATGAAGTATCTTTCCGTCTGGCAATCGGCGAATTAAAACGGGATCCGCACCTTGTAGCAGGACTGATCGCAGTCGGCGGCTCCTGCCATGACTGGCAGTCCCTTTCTTTAGAAGTGCTCGGCGCGTCTTTATTCACGCAGTCCATTCAGTGTGTCGACCAGTTACTGGCTACCAGAAACGGGCGTCCCGGCAATGTTTTACTGCGCGAAGACCAGATCGCTGCCGCCCACAAGATGGGAGAAAACATCATTACGGCGATCCAGACTCCGGTAGAAGAAAGAACCTGGCTGGGTGATCCTGACGCAGGCGTATGCCCAAGATGCCATTCTTCCCTGATCTATCCGGGCGATCCTCACTGGGACGGTATCGAATTTCCGTTTGAATGTGCAGTCTGCGGAGCGGGCGGCGATCTTGAAAAAGACGCAAAAACCGGCAAAT
This sequence comes from Eubacterium sp., assembly GCA_022796875.1. Taxonomy (GTDB): domain Bacteria; phylum Bacillota; class Clostridia; order Lachnospirales; family Lachnospiraceae; genus JAAWJJ01. Next base: position 953 of record JAAWJJ010000020.1, read on the forward strand.
ACAAGTTTGTCATCGCTCCAAACGGCCTGATCCGCGACAGAAATAAAAACGAAGCCCGCGCGGAACACTTAAATGAAATCGTGCAGACAAAAATTGATTTCTTCAGTAAACAGGATCAGATTAAAGAAAAATATGATTACTACAAGAAATTAAAATTCCCGGCAATTTAATATTTGAGTTGCCCGTTTGCCGGGCAACTCTTTTTTCAATTCATAGATGCTTTATAATTTTCGCCCCAATTCCACATGGAATCAAGAATCGGCTTCAGACTTTTCCCAAGCTCGGTCAAGGAATACTCTACTTTCGGCGGTACTTCAGCATATACGGTGCGAATTAGTAAACCGCTTTCTTCCATAGCACGAAGCTGCGCTGTCAGCACCTTTTGCGATACAGCACCAATTGATTTCTTTAATTCTCCGAATCTTTTTGTACCTGTAAGCAGATCACGCAAAATCAACACTTTCCATTTATCACCAATCAAAGTCAGCGTTGTTTCAACAGGACAGGCAGGCAATTCTTTTACTGATTTCTCTTCGCTCATATTAATACCTCTCATCAATAGTTTCTATTTGTAACTTACATTACAATTATGCCATACTACCTATATTGAGTCAATGCATCTGTATCCTTCAGGTAACTATGGCACAATATTGTGCTTACTTTACGTTTTCTCGCTACGGATATATTATAATCTTGCAAGCGAAAAAACAAATCGTAAAATATGAAATCAAATTTAGGAGGACAAATCTATGAAAATTGCAGTTATTTGTGCAAACGGCAAAGAGGGAAAGTTAATCGTTCAGGAAGCATTAAACGGAAACCACATTCAGCAGAGAATTTCTGTTGTAGCAGAATAAGCAGATCAGGCTATCATTCAGTCAATGTGAAGTACCTCTCCATAAAGACAGGGTGCTTCTTACAGGAGGAAATATGCCCCTTGCAGGCGGTAGAAAGGAGGACATTATGACACAGACAGAACGACTTGATTTTTTGATTAACTATCTGATAGATGAAAACAGCTTCAAAAGATTTTTTAGAAATGCAGGACGCATATTTACAGGAAGAATGTGTCCAAAAAGGCGTTATTTCATTATCCGATATTTCAATGGCAGAACCGGGAATTTATTTATGGCAGGGCGACATTACCCGCCTGTCCGTGGACGCTATCGTAAATGCGGCTAACAGTGCCATGTTAGGCTGTTTCGTTCCCTGTCATGGGTGCATTGATAATGCTATTCATTCTGCCGCAGGAATAGAACTTCGTTTGGAATGTTCCCGTATCATGGAAAAACAAGGAGCAGAAGAACCTACGGGAAAAGCAAAGATTACAAAAGCCTACAATCTACCCTGCTGCTATGTTCTTCATACTGTCGGTCCGATTATATACGATAAAGTTACCGAGAAAGACTGCAACCTGCTATCCGACTGTTACCGTTCCTGTTTGGAACTTGCAGCGACAAATCAGTTAAAAAGCATAGCTTTTTGCTGCATTTCTACTGGAGAGTTTCATTTTCCCAATGAGAAAGCCGCCAAAATAGCAATACAGACGGTACAGGATTATCAAAGAAAAAATCAAAATGGTATGGAGGTGGTTTTTAATGTTTTCAAAGACAGCGACTATCAAATCTACAAGCAGTTGTTGGGATAATATCAAAACAGCAAAAAAACTGATTGAAAGTGCTGACGCTATTGTGATCGGCGCAGGAGCAGGGTTGTCTACCTCTGCCGGATTTACCTATTCCGGGAAACGCTTTGAAGAAAATTTCCCGGATTTTATAGAGAAGTATGGTTTTAAGGATATGTATTCAGCAGGCTTCTACCCATATGATACGTTAGAGGAATATTGGGCGTATTGGAGCCGATACATTTTTATCAACCGCTATCAAAATGCACCTGAAAATGTTTATGATGATTTATACAATTTGGTAAAGGACAAAGATTATTTTGTACTGACAACTAATGTAGACCATTGCTTTCAAAAGGCAGGCTTTGACAAACACAGGCTGTTTTATACACAGGGCGATTATGGATTATGGCAATGCCGGGAACCCTGTCACGATAAGACCTATGACAATGAAGCCATTGTTAAAAAAATGGTTGAAGAACAGGAAAATATGCGTATTCCGTCCGAGTTAATCCCGCACTGCCCTATCTGCGGTGCGCCTATGTCAATGAATTTACGGTCAGACCATACTTTTGTTGAAGATAGCGGCTGGCACACAGCAGCAGAAAGGTATCAGGACTTTATACGTCGCCATAAGGGATTGAAAATTTTATATCTTGAATTAGGCGTTGGCGGTAACACCCCGGGAATCATCAAATATCCGTTCTGGCAAATGACGGCGGAGAATCCGAAAGCGGTGTATGCCTGCATAAATTATGGAGAGGCGGTCTGCCCGAGGGAGATTGCGGGACGGTCTATCTGCATTGACGGAAATATTGGAACAGTTTTGCAACAGCTTTGAAATCAGAGGGACGCCATCACTCTGCCTCCAACTTGTCAAACAGGGCGTCCACACTGTCAAAGACAGACTGTTCCCCGGATGCGATCTTTGCTTTTACATCGCTGACAGGCCAAGCTTGACAATGATCTCTCTTGGGATCGTGACCTGGGCTTTCTGGCGTAATTCGGCCAGGAAAGAAATTGAAAATAAGCCGATATCCGGCGTTAGCCAAAGGCTTTCCCGGTTTAAGTTTCATACTGTGCGCTCAGACGCTTTATTTCTTCTTTCACAATCGCGACCACTTCGTCCGGACCGGTGATTTTGGCGCCGGCCCCCAAAGCCATAACCCAGTGGATAAACTGCATACTCACTGCGACTGTCACATTTACGGCAAAATGATTTTCATCCGTTGCATGTACCGTAATATCTTTTCCGAACCGGTCAATCACCGCACTGACCAAAGAATTCTCACACTCTATACGTACCACGGTTTCTTTGCCGTCATACATGGAAAACCGTTTCCTGGCATAGTCCGCCATATCAAATTCCCTGAAATACTTCCTGCCCTCCCTGCGATCCGCTGTTTCCGTGATACGAAGCATTTTATCCACACGGAAATGCTTGATCATTTCAGCATCGCCGTCAAACGCCACCATATAGTAATTTTCGTCATTCCAGGATAATGCCCATGGGCTTACCTGATAATATCCTCCTCCGCGCCGAAGCTCCATCTGTTTCTCGACGTTCCACTGGAAATATTGAAACCGGATCTGCCTATTAGCCGCGATCGCTCCGTGAATTACATCGACGTTATAATAAATGCTTTCGTTCATTGTCTTGACCCGTCCGGATACAAAAACCTGGCGGTGAAGCTGGCCCGCTTCATATTTGCTTGCAAATCCTTCGATTTTTCTGATCAGTTCATTTGATTTTTTCGCGGTAATAAATTTCGCGGACTGCACCGAGTCCACAAGCAATTTTAATTCCGCAAGTTCAAACTGCCGGTTGCCCACATGATAATAAAAAGTATGCCCCTGCTGCTCTCCGATAATATCCATGCCGTATAAACGCAGGCACTCCATATCGTTGTAAATGCTTTTTCTCTCCGCCGTAACCCCGTAAGCCTCTAACGATGAAATAATTTCCGGCATACTGATATAATGTGTTTCGTCTGTCTTTTCCAGCAATATTTTCATCAAATATATAATTTTCAGCTTCTGATTCGATGCTTTCGCCATATTATCCCCCTGTCACGTATTGTATCGTGCCACATCACGCCTGTACCGCCGTTGCGGCGGCCTGGTTCTTTAAATTCGTTTTCCCAGGTCATAGGCTTCTTGCATAGCCGGACTGGTTTTGACCTCTCCTTTTTCTCTTGTTCCGAGTCCTGCTACGATGCCGCTTTCTCTGACATTTTCAAAACAGGAAATAAATCCACGGAAACACGCTTTCGCCGTTTCTATGTATTCTTCTGCCGGAGCTGCTGCGGTCGTAACAAAATAAGCGGTCATATTTTTTACTTCCGCTTCCCTTGCAAAAAAGCGGTCCATGGCCGTCTTCATCTGCGCAGTCAAACCGTAAAAATAAACCGGCGAGGCAATGACCAGCACATCCGCCGCAATTACGGCCTGAATGATTTCCTCAAAATCATCCTGTTCCCGGAATACACACTTGTTTTCTGTTTGACGGCAGGAAATGCAGCCGATACATGGGTGTATCTTCTTTTGTGCCAGATAAAATTTCGTAACTTCATTTCCACTTTCTTCCGCTCCCCGTATCATTTCGTCACAAAGCAAATCCGTATTGCCGCCGATACGCGGACTTCCCGCCAAAACAACGATCTTCTTCCCCATGTCCTGCTTCCTTTCCCGTTCACCGGAATCATTTCGGTAAAATCCGCATCGGCTGCGAAACGACCGTGCAGTTATCCGGCACATCGCTGCTCACAACCGCGCCCGCGCCGATCTTCACATTGCTGCCGATTGTGATATCCCCCACAATCACCGCTCCTGCGCCAATCAGGCAGTTATCTCCGATCGCCGGAGCTTTTCGGTTCACTTCGCCAATCGTTACATTCTGGTAAATACAACAGTTTTCTCCTATTGTAGCATATCTTGAGATAAAAATGCCATGCAATCCGTGCGGAAGCGACAATTCGCTTTTCATTACCGTATCCGGGCCGATATACCCGCCATGCCGATGCGCGCACCGGCTTAAGAAAAACGTCAATATATCATGCATTACACCCGCACTGATCTTTTTTTGCAGCCTGTAAAGCCGCCAGAACTGCTGCATATTATTTCCTCTGGAATAGTCGATTACCTTTCTTCTGATACTCATGCCAATACCCTTTCATGTTTCCATAACAGTTCAGCCATCGCCAAAATTATGGACAAATCATGCTCGCATGAATGAGCACATAATGACGGCGATGAGCGAAACGCCCCTTAAGCCTCAGACAGGAGCTGCTTACAGCAGCGTATAGTCTGCTTTGCAGACGGTCTGTGGCTTACCTGAGGGGCGTGGGCTGAACTGTCACTGTTTTCCCGATCGTTTATACACTGATATACTTAAGATGCTGATGCACCAATTATACCAACGATAATGATACGGTTTGTTTTCTTTTCCGCAAAATATTCCGTCGTTTTCCTCCGGATTTTCTTACGATTTTCCTATTTTTTTGCTTTAATTAACGGAAATACCAATAAATATCCCCATGGGAGGCTTATCGAATCCTTTCCGGTATGTTAAAGTAACATAAAACCGATACGGATAACTATAATAAGACGGATTTCATACATTAAATATAAAAAACGGATTAAGACAAGGAGGGGGAACAACAAATGATGCGTCTTCCATTGCTGGAAAAAATATGCAAACGGATCTTTTTATTTATTATCGTTATGTTCATACTGTCTGCCGCCGTATTTGTCCTGGCAAGAAAGGCGCCGGGCGATCCTCTGCAGTCTTTCTACGGCGACGCCGTGGAAATGATGACGCAGGAAGAAAAGGACGCCGCATCCGCAAGACTCGGCCTGGACGCCGGCATCACCGTACAGTATGTCCGCTGGCTGACAAATGCCATACAGGGAGATTTCGGCCTGTCTTTTAAATATAAAATGCCTGTCATGGACGTCATCTCTCCGCTGATTGGCAATACACTGCTCCTCGGCATTACTTCTTATATCGCCGTATTTGTCCTGGCCGTATTGCTGGCGGTCTTCTGCGTCCTGCATGAAGACCGGTTTATCGATAAACTGATCTGCAAGATCGGAACGGTTTCTTATTACATTCCCGGCTTCTGGCTGGGCGTCATACTGGTGCTGGTCTTTAGCGTAAACCTTGGATGGCTGCCAAGCAGCGGCGCTTACGACGTCGGAATGCAGGACAATATCGGAAACCGTATCCTGCATCTGATACTTCCGCTGTCCGTCATGATTGTGAGCCATTTCTGGTATTACACATACATGATCCGCAACAAACTGCTGGACGAAGCACGTATGGACTATGTCCTTCTTGCAAAATCCAAAGGCTGTACCGGCCGGGAAATCTTGTGGAAACACTGCCTGCGCAATGTCGCACCTACAATTGTAAGCCTCATGGCTGTTTCCATACCGCACGTCATAGGCGGAACCGTCGTTGTGGAATCAGTTTTCCATTATCCCGGTATCGGAAACCTGGCAATAGAAAGCGCAAAATATCACGACTATAATCTTCTGATGATCGACGTACTGATTACCGGGCTGGTCGTATTCGCAGGCAGTTTTATTGCACAGGCGGTAAATGAAAGAATAGACCCAAGGATGAAAGAAACGGAACATATCAAATGGTAGCAAATAATTCCTTTCAAATGATAACAGACGACAAATTACATACGGCAGAAAACAATACGGTAGCAGAAAATAATACGGCAGCAAACAATACGGCAGCAAACGGTAATATGGCAGCAGAAAGCAAATTCTGTACGGTAGGCACAGGATACCGGATACAAATACCGCAGCCGAAAAAAAGACACTTTTTTCAAAAGATCACAGGCTGGCCGATCCTGTCTGTCCTGGTTTGTTCGCTGATCATACTCGGCTGTATTTTTGCACCGCTTATTGCAAATCATGATCCGACCGCTTTCTATCTGGACTCCCTGAATGAAGCTCCAAACCGGGAATTCCTTTTCGGCACGGATTCCCTGGGCCGGGATTTGTTTTCCATCCTGTTTTACGGAGGCCGGACTTCTATTTCGATCGGTTTGCTCTCCGCCGCGATTATGGCCGTCATCGGCATTATTTACGGCAGTATCAGCGGTATTGCGCATAGTAAAGTGGACTCTGTCATGATGCGGATCGCTGAAATGTGCGGCAGTATCCCTACGATATTGATTATACTGATCCTTACAGCAATTTTCCCGGCCGGAAACATCCTCAACATGTCGGTCGTCATCGGCATATCCGGCTGGTTTACGCTGGCCCGGATCGTACGCAGCGAAGTCCGGCAGATCCGCAACAGCGATTATGTGCTGTATGCCAGATGCAGCGGCGGCGGACTCCTGTACGTGATATGGCGGCATCTGGTTCCGAATTTTCTGTCTGCGGTCATGTTCATTCTCATATCCAATATCGGTTCCGCCATAATGATGGAGTCAACTTTAAGTTTCCTGGGACTTGGACTTCCGGTAGAAATATTGTCCTGGGGCAGTATGCTCTCACTGGCGGGCAAAGCGTTACTGATGAATACCTGGTGGGTGATCGTAATCCCGGGAGTATTTCTGATCGTAACACTGCTGTGTATTACAAATATAGGACATTTTATCCGCAAAGAAACAAAAAGGTGGTCAAACTTATGAAAAACAAAAAAACATTTATTTTACTTCTTGCCGTATCCGTTCTCGGCCTGAATCTCTGCGGATGCGGTCAGAGCAGCCGCTCCGGCGCAAACAGCTCCGATATTTCCGGCGCAAATGCCGGCAGCACGGACAGTTCCGACAACACAGGACATTCCGGCGCAAATACCGGCAGTACGGGCAGTTTCGACAGCAGCGACCTGTCGAATACTCTGGTCTATGCCGGTGAAAACGAGGATTCCATCAACCCTGTACTCACAAATCACAGCGAAATTACGGATATTGTATTTTCAGGGCTGATGAAATACGATGCTAACGGGAAACCGGTTACAGATTTGGCGGAAAGCTACGAATACGACGCCGACAGTTTTACTTATACGTTCCGGCTGCGCGACGGCGTCAAATGGCATGACGGCACAGATTTTTCCGCGGAAGACGTCGTCTTTACCTATGAAACGCTCATGCAGGACGAAACGCTTTCCAGCAGCATTACCAGTGATTACGAAGATATCCGGCGCGTGGAAGCCTTAGACGGCCATACGGTAGAAATTCAGTTGGAACAATATGACGCTGCGATTCTCGGATATTTTACGATCGGCATTATACCGAAACACCTGTTAGAGGGAGAAGACCTGAATACCACTTCTTTCAACCAGGCCCCGGTCGGCACCGGACGATACAAATTTTCCGACTGGGATATGGCCGGCGGCATGATCACGTTCGTGCGTAACGAAAATTATTATGACAAAGTCCCGAACATTGAACGCCTCATTTACAAAACCGTTGCCGTAGAGAGCACCAAAGCCACCATGCTGCAATCCGGCGAAGCCGATCTTGCATGGCTTAATGCGAACTACGCCGCGACATTCCGGGATCAGGAAGGATATCAATGCTGGGATTTCACTACGGCAGATTATCGTGCTGCTTCTATGGACATGTCTTCCGATTTCTGGCGTAAAAATGCGGACTCCATCGCCGTTTTAAACTATGCCATTGATAAAGATGCGATTGTAAAAAGCGTTTTGAACGGCCAGGGATGCGCCGCTTACAGTCCGATCCAGTTAAATCCGCTCGGAAGCAGCAGCGATGCCGACATTTATCCTTATGACCCGGATAAATTTGCAGAAGAAATGAATAAACTTGGCTGGGAAAAAGGCAGCGACGGCGTTTATGAACGCGACGGCGACCGTTTTCATTTTACCATCCAGACCCGCGACTACGAAGAAGAACGTATCGATATCGCAAATCTGATGTCCAATATGTTAAAACAGGCCGGCGTCGAAATGGAAGTCGTCCTCGTTACCAAATTTGACTGGACCGCCGGGTATGACGGTTTTCTGGCCGGATTTGCCACTCAGTTTGACCCGGATATGGCTTACAAACAATTTGTGACGGACGCCAGCGACAATACTATGAGCTATTCCAATGCGGAAGTCGACCGGCTGCTTAACCTGGGGCGCCATACTTCCGACGAAGCGAAACGTAAGGAAATCTACGGTGAATTTGAAAAAGTATACACAGAGCATCCGGGAATCCTGCCTGTCGCTTATCTGCACGGAAACTATGTGGGATGCGGCGCAGTAGACGGCCTGGATACGACCAGAGTCCTTGGACACCATGCCGTAGGTGTCATGTGGAATATTGAAGAATGGACCATCCACAGATAAAAAGAGTATTTGGAGAATCCGATATGAGCGATACTATTTGTGATACTATTTGTGATACTATCTATGATAATGTTTTGGAACTGCAAAACCTGGCCGTCAGTTTTGATACGCCGGACGGAGAAACGGAAGCCGTCCGGGGCGTCGACCTCTCCGTCAGAAAAGGGGAAATCGTCTGTATCGTAGGGGAATCCGGCTGCGGAAAAACAGTTCTGTGCAAATCCGTGCTGCATTTGCTGCCCCGCAATTCCCGTATCAAACACGGACGGGTGATTGTCTGCGGGCAGGATATTACCGACTGCCGTGAAAAGGAAATGCGGAAACTGCGGGGGCCTGTTATGTCCATGATTTTCCAGGATCCTCTGATGACTCTGAATCCTACGATACCGGTCGGAAAACAAATTATGGAAAACATCTGCAAACATGAAAAAATCAGCAGGGAAGCCGCCAAAAAACGCGCGATAGAAATGCTTTCCATGGTCAGAATCGACGATGCGCAGAATCGGTTTTTCCTGCAGCCGCACTTTTTTTCGGGCGGGATGCGGCAGCGGTGCGTTCTGGCCGTCGCCCTGGCTTCACATCCGAAGCTTCTTTTTGCAGACGAAGCGACGACCGCGCTTGACGTAATGGTAGAAGCAAAGATCCTCGATCTTTTACTCAAAATCTGCAAAGATACGGGAATTTCCATTGTATTTATTACGCATGACCTGGGAGCAGCGGCACGGATTGCAGACCGGATTGCCGTCATGTACGCCGGAAAAATCGTAGAACTCGGAACTGCCGAAGATATCTTCTACGATCCCAGGCATCCGTATACCTGGGGGCTTCTTTCCTCTCTTCCGTCATTGGCAGCGGAAACCGGAAAACTCTGTTATATCCCGGGAACGCCCCCATCCCTGACGAATCCGCCTCCCGGGGACGCCTTTGCCGTACGCAATCCTTACGCACTGGCCATTGATTACGAAGAAATGCCGCCGATGTTCCAGATCACCGATACACATTTTGCGGCAACATGGTTACTGGATAAACGCGCACCAAAAACAGAAGCGCCGATAAAGCTTCTGTCCGGAGAAAGAAAATGGATCACAACCGCATCATCGAAGTTCAAAATCTGAAACAGTATTATCAAATTAACGACCGGCTTACGGTCAAAGCCATAGACAATATTTCATTTGAAATAAAACAGGGAGAAGTATTCGGACTGGTAGGAGAAACCGGCTGCGGAAAGTCTACGGCCGCACGCATCCTTTCCGGCATCTGTCAGCCGACAGACGGAACCGTCTTATATGACGGCGCGCCGATATACAGCCCGCATATATCACAAACGCAAAGAAAAAGACGGCAGCAGGAAATTCAGATGATTTTCCAGGACTCTGCCGCTTCCCTGAATCCGCGTATGACCGTAAAACAAATCATACTCGAACCTCTTCATATCCAAAAAAAGAAATTTTCGCCGCATGCTGCGGCATGCATATCCGCGTCGTCAAATACTACGCCGGAACCGGAACTTCTTGCTGCAATTCTGGATCGCGTTGGAATGACGCCTGATTTCCTGCCAAAATACCCGGGAGAACTGTCCGGCGGGCAGCGCCAGAGAATTGCGATTGCCAGAAGCCTGGTTCTTTCTCCAAGGCTGATCATTGCAGACGAACCGATTTCTTCGCTGGATGTTTCCATCCAAGCGCAGATCCTTACTTTATTTCAAAAACTGCAGAAAGAAAACGGTTTTTCTTTTCTGTTTATTTCCCATGACCTGTCCGTAGTGCGGTTTATCAGCGACAGGATCGGGATCATGCTGCAGGGAAAACTTGTGGAAATCGCTCCAAAAGAACTTCTATTTCAAAACCCGCTGCATCCGTATACAAAAGCCCTGCTTTCTGCCATTCATGTGCCGGATCCTGTTTATGAGCGAAACAAAAAGATCCTCTATTACGACCACAGCCAGCCGGCCGGCAGCAGGATGACGGAAGCAGAACCGGAACATTTTGTATTGAAATAGAAAGCAGGCAACGCCGGTTTCTTTTTTTGCATCCTTTTCATTTCCGCTCCCGGTATCCTAAAAACGTCCGCACAAAACTTACCTGTTTAAATTCCTTTGTTCCCATACCGTAACCGACCGCTTCCGCTTCCATTTCCATTTCTTTCGTATAAGACTGTACAAAATGCTTCAACACCGCCGCTCCGGTCGGTGTCAGCAGTTCTCCGTCAAATTTACTTGTATAGACCGGAATCCCTTTTATGATCTCAGCCGTTGCCGGAGCCGGAACCGGGAGAATCCCATGCGCGCAGCGAACCGTACCGTTTCCAACGCAGACCGGCGACGCTTCGATCCTGTCGATCTGCAGCATCTCTATTGCCAGACAACAGCCCACTACATCGACTAATGCATCCAGAGAACCCACTTCGTGAAAATGAATCTGTTCTATTACGGTTCCGTGCACTTTACTCTCAGCCTCTCCGATCGTGCGGTAAATCTCCGCTGCATGGTTTCTTACATTTTCACTCAGTTCCAAATGGGAAATTTTATCAAGAATCTGCAAATAGCTGGTATGGCTGTGGCTCTCGCCATGGCTGTGGCCTGGACTTTCACTATCGCTGTGGTTTCCGCCATGGCTGTGACTATGGCCAGGACTATGGTCATCACAATGACGTTCCTGCTCTCCCTCTTCCTGCCCGCACACCTGCACTTTCATATGTAATCCGCAAATACCTTTTACCGTTTTCTTTTCCGCAGCCACCTGAATTTCCTGGTCTATGCTGTTTAAAGCAGATAAAAACCGCTCTTTTTCCTCTTCTGCCATAAGCGCATACAGCGCGCCCATAAGCATATCGCCTGCCGCGCCCGTCTTACATTCAAAATACAATACTTTCTCTTTCATTGATTGTCACTCCCAAAAACAACTTATTCCTCCGACATCATCTATTTGATAAACTGCTTCACCGCTTCATTAAAATCTTCTATTTTTTTGCTGTCCCCATTTGCCGCCGCTTCTACAATACAATGATTTAAATGATCCAGCAAAATTACTTTTCCAGCATTATTAATTGCCGAACGGACGGCCGCCAGCTGCACTAATATCTGAGCGCAGTCCTCTTCCCTGTCTACCATCCGTTTCACTGCTTCCAGATGCCCGATTGCTTTTGCCAGCCGGTTGGATACCGCTTTCGCATTTGGATGTGCATGCGTATGCGTATGTTGTTCCTCCATACTTTTCCCTCCTTTGCCTTTATTTCCCGATATGGATTTTCGACGCCAGGCAGGCCGCCCCATATCCGTTATCAATGTTGACGACCCCAACTCCGTTTGCACAGCAGTTCAGCATGGACAGCAACGCCGCCAGGCCGCCGAAATTTGCTCCGTATCCTACGCTTGTCGGCACCGCAACTACCGGTACTTCCACCAGGCCGCCCACCACGCTGGCCAGAGCACCTTCCATTCCTGCAACAACAATAATTACATCGGCGTCTTTTATCCGGTCCAGTTTATCAAACAGGCGATGAATCCCCGCCACGCCTACGTCGTAAATCCGGTCTACTCTGTTTCCAAAGTATTCCGCCGTTACCGCCGCCTCTTCTGCTACCGGAATATCGGAGGTTCCGGCCGTAAGCACTGCAATAGCGCCGTCTGTCTGAACCGGCTCAGGCTTTTCTCCGACCGCAATAATCCTTGCCGTTTCTATGTAATTTGCCTGCGGTGCTTCTTTTAATACCATATTGTAATCTTCCTGATCCGCGCGTGTGACAAGTATTCTGGCATTTGTTTTCATCATATGTTTCACAATCCCTGCAATTTGTTCCGGTGTTTTTCCCTCGCCAAAAATCACTTCCGCCCGGCCGGTCCTTAAATTGCGGTGCTGATCAATATTTGCATACCCGATATCTTCATACGGCAGATTTTTCAAAGCTTCCAGCGCCTGGTTTACGGTCATCTGCCGCCCCTCTACCTGCTGTAATATATCTTTTAAATAATTCGTATCCATACGGCTCCTCCTTTCTTCTTTTGCCAGTCCTTTTAACCCTATCTAATATTGTGATATATTATGATGTTGGATATTTTGTCCACATGATACACTATCTATCCTTTTAATCAGCAAATCTTATGCCAATTTTAAAATCACTTTTTAAAAACAAAATCCCCCTGTTTTCGCGCGTTTAAAAATATTCCTGAAATCAAACGATATTATTGGAAACATTTTTCGCCTTTTCGTTGCAATACTGCAACAAAATGGAAACTGCAAAAATTAATTTCACCCTGTTTATAGATTGAAAAATACCGCCTATCCCATAAGATAAACGGTACGCAAATCCATGTTCTATTTTCTTTACTTTTTATACATTTACAATTATATATAAATTTTCCTGTTTTATCAATAACTATTGTTAAAACAGGTCCGTTATCTTTATTTACAAATATTTCTGTCATGTTATAATAATAACAGATATCCGCCCGATTTGACATGTGCGGAAATATATTACCGGGAGTGCCTGAAAATGAAAAATCAATACAAAGCAATTTGCCAGATCAGGGAAATGCTACAGCGTGTTATCTCTGAATCTGATAACGAAAAAATAACGGAACACCTGCATGAGATTGACCGCGAGCTGCAGCATTTTTCCGACAACGGCATTGATTTCAAAAATATTGTAGATGCGCTGGACGACAGTATTTTTATTACAGACAACACCGGAACCGTTTTGTATATCAATCCGGCCTACTCCAAAAATACCGGCGTCGCGCCTGAACAGGTATTAAACCATAATATATCCGACCTGATTGGAGAAGATAAAGTATACACGGGCGGAGCGATTCCTGACGTTCTGAAAACCCAAAAATCCGTTTTCCGCTTATCTACTACCTATGCTGGAGGCGTTCCTTTAAAAGGCTACGTAATCGGAACACCGGTTTTCAACGATAACGGCGAACTTTACCAGGTCGTTGCCTGCAGCCGTCCCATCATGTCCTTAAAATTACTGCAAAATGATTTTGAAACATTTTTAAAAGAACTTCATGAAATGAACCCCAAAAGTATCAACACAAATTCCGGAGAAAATCTTTCCACCGAAATGATCGGGAAAAATACTTCTCTTGCCAACATATGGACTCTGATCAGCCACATTGCCGATTCAGACGCAACGGTATTGATCACCGGAGAATCCGGCGTCGGAAAAGAAGTTATTGCCGATGAAATTTTCAAAAACAGCGGGCGTCAGGACAAGCCTTTTATCAAAGTCAACTGCGCCGCCATCCCTGCCCATCTTTTGGAATCCGAACTGTTCGGATATGAAAAGGGCGCGTTTTCAGGCGCAAATGCAAAGGGCAAACCGGGACTTTTTGAACTGGCAAACCACGGTACCCTTATGCTGGATGAAATCGGGGATATGCCGATGGATCTTCAGGTAAAACTTCTGCGGGCCATTCAGCAGCAGGAAATTACAAGAATCGGCGGCACCAGGACGATCCGGCTGGATATCCGCTTTCTGGCCCTGACAAACAGCAATCTGAAAGAAAAAATAGAAGAAGGCACTTTCCGGCAGGATTTGTATTATCGTTTAAACGTCATACCGATTTACGTTCCGCCGCTCCGCGAACGTCAGGGCGACATCAGGCCGCTGTGCGACCATTTTATCAAAAAATTTTCATCAAAATACAATCGGCCGTTTGAACTGACAGAACGGCAGTATAATTATATGTGCCAGTATGAGTGGCCGGGAAACATCCGGGAAATGGAAAACATTATTGAATATCTTGTCTTATACAGTTCCGGCGTCGGTACCGTAGATGATTCCGTTCTCACCGGACTTTTACACATATCCTGGCAAAACGACCCAATACCGGCTACCGAAAATATGGATTTTAACAGCGCCGTCGCCCAGTTTGAAAAGCAATTACTGGAATCCACGCTAAAACAATCCGACAACCTGAGGGATGCCGGAGAAAAGCTGAATATAAACGCTTCTACCATTTCAAGGAAAATCAAACAGTATCATATTGATTATCCGAACAAAAAAACATGAAAGGAGTTTCATTCAGAAACTTCTTAATGAAATTCCTTTCATGAAACTCCTATCACGTAACATTTTATGAATCGATTTTTTCTTCCTGCTGATAATCCTTATTAAATTTCCTCGGGTTCACAAGGCCGATCAGGATCATATTTACCACCAGCAACCCTATGTAAACCATATACGCGCCGCGCAGGCTCCCCGTCATCTTTAACGCCGCCGCATTTACCAGATAGTTCATCATCAGGACAATTTCCATCAGAGGGAAAAATACGGAATTTACCATATTAAACCCATGACGGCCAAATACAGATGCCGGTAGCGAAACGATAAAGTTGGCCGCTGCTCCTACGGCGATACCGATCATAAATACAGAAACGTAAACGCCCGCCGTCGTATTGGTACAGTTCGCCGCCAGTGCAATTGCATACCATACCAAAAAGATCAGGATAGCTTTTTTAACGCCCAGTTTCTGGTCCAATGCACCGAAAATATAAGAGCCTACCAGGCCGATCAGAGCGGCAACCGTCATCAGCGCAACCGCGCTCGCCTGTGTAAATCCGATCTGCGTGTTACGGACAACAAGCTGCGACATAACGCCCGTCGTTACAAGCTGGTTGATGCCTACTACCAACGCGCATAACCAGAGTTCTTTCGTCTTTAACAGTTTGCCAACGCTCCATCCGCCCGTCGTATCGTCCGTGTTTCCGGTAAAATATTCTCTCTCATACACTTCTTTTGACACATTATCCGGATACATATTGCACTCCTGCGGAGTATTGCGGATAAAAATCAATCCTATAATACCGAGAATGATTCCTGCAATCGCCGTAATCGTCATACCTTTTGCCATTCCCATAGCCGCCAGCAGAAATGAGATCAGCGGCACGTAAAACGCAGACCCGCTGTTATGTCCCATCGTCGTAAAGCCGTTTGCAAGCCCTTTCTTTTTCGGAAACCACTGAGCAACCAGCGCGCCGCCGGCAATATAAGCGGCTCCGTTAATAAAGCAGGTAACCAATGTTAAAAATACCGCGTATGCCCCCAGCGATTCCGCATTGCCCAGACCGATATAAGAAAGTCCCGACCCGATCAGGCAGATTCCTGAAATCAGCCGTGCGCCTACTTTAATAATCAATCTGGAAATGATAATATAGGCAACGATACCGATCAGGCCTGCAACCGTCGACATACTTAACACCAGCGAATAGTCGATTCCGGTCTTTTCCGCAAACGCAGGCGCGATAATATTCAATCCGTCAATAGAAAATCCGATCAGAAAGAAAAACATTGCCGCACAGTAAATGATAATTCCCCATCCCTTTGAGAAATTCATTCTCATATTTTCACTTTCCAGTTTTTTAGAATTATTACCCATATCTTCTCCCTTTCTCTTTTCAAACAATCAGGCGCTTTTTCCAAACCTTTCATCGGCGGCGCATTTAACCATTTCCTCCCATCCGGAAAAACAGGTGCTTTCTTTGACAAAATTGTCCATTAAAAGCTGCGCGTATACCATATGGTCGGATTTCCAGTTTGTAATCACCGCGCTTGAATATTGAAATCCCTCAAAATTATCAAAGTTGGTGTGTGTTTGCATAAATTCATCCGTAAAAATGGTATCCAGAAGTTTCCGGAGTTTATCGTCCACTTCCACATATACATAGCCGTCCATCTTATTTTTCCTCCGGATGTTCCGCATAATATTTTTCTGCCGCTTTGAACACATAATCATGCCATACTTCTGCGTCCCTGGCCATACATGGGCGAATAATTTCTTCTTCCTGGTCGCCCATACCGTTAATGACTTCTTTTCTCTGTACCGTCAGATACAGAGCCGGTTCGTTCGGAGGGCATCCGAGAATCCAGTATGCATTCGGATGGTCTTTCAAATATTTTTTGGTGCAGTTTCCGTGAAGCACTATTTTTTCATCCGGTACGTCTTTCGGTATTTCATTTTTGCCGCCGATTACAATCGTCATGCCTTTATTCTTTTCATATTCGTCAACGGCTTTTAATTCCTCCATGTTAATAGCAAGCAGCGCCTGACAGCTGGAACATGCGCCTTCGCATTTTACGTCATATTCCGGCCAGCGTGTGCTCATATCGCCGATATACGGAATCCACATCTTCTTGTAACATTCTTCGATCGAATCGCCGACCACATCGATCTGATCCATCGCATAATTTCCCAATCCGGTTTCTTCCGCCACTTTAAAGTAATCTACCGCCGTCGTATCGATTCCTGTCACTTCGCATGCCACGCGGTCGATCGCCACCGGGTCTTTCGAGCCAAGGATCATATTTGTTTCAATCGGCACCGGCATATGCGGGCTGTAGCCGCTTGCCGCACGCATCGCATCCATAATATTAATATCAGCGCGGCATACGGACCATACGTCCATCATCGCCATTGTCAGGTTCTGCTGGTGCATCTGCATATGTACTTTATCCTGTACCACGCCCTTGATATTTTTCAGCGCGCCCGAAAATACCATACTTGCATGCGCTTTCAGTATCGGAAGATTGATCAGATGATCCGCTTCCAGTAAAAATTTCGGAAGCAGTACAAAATCAATATTGGACCGGAAATCACGTACTGCTACTTTCACAAGCTCTTTGTCCCGTTTAATATCTTTTAATTCCACGCCTTCTTCCAACGCTACCGCTTCAATTCCGCTGACCCGGAAACATTCTTCCGTATCGCAGCCGATCGCAGCGGCTTCCGCAACGATAATCCGTTTGGGATGCGCTTTTTTCACTTCCCGTATCACCGCGCGTACCACTTCCGGATTCGTGCAGACAGACGTTTCCGGCGGTTCTGCATGGCCCGCGTTCGGCTTCAAAACAACTGTGGAATTTTTCCTGATCACGTTTTCCACTCCGCCCATCAGGTCGAATACTTTCGTTACATTTGCCTGAACGTCAGGACTTTTTGCAAGCGCCACCAATGATTTTTTTGCCATTCCTTTTTCCTCCTGATTATTTGTTTTTTATGATGTTATACCGCTCATCCTCTGGCAAATTCATAGATTTCCTGCAGATCCCTGCGGTATAATTTTGCAAAGCTTTCTCCTAAAAATCCGCTTTCCGAAACCGTTTTATCCGCTAATTCCCGGCTGCTTACCGATTCAATTCCGGCTTCGGATAACGTAAGCGGCAGTCCGCGGGATGCGAGAAACCGCTGAAAACGCAGGATACCCTCCCTGGCGACATGTTCCTCCGGACGCCCCACGCCGGATACGCCCCACACGTCCCGGGCAAACTCCGCAAGTTCCGCCGTATGGTCTGGCAGCATATAGCTGCACCATGCCGGCATCAGAATTGCCAGCGCGGTCCCGTGGGGCAGTCCGAACTCTTCGGTCAGTATATGCGACATTTCATGGCAGGCAAATACTCCATCCGTTCCGATCATATCGCTGTGCGCCACGGTCGCCGCCCACATTAACTGGCTGCGGCTTTCATAATCTTCCGGATTCTCCTGCGCTTTCGGAAGCTCTTCCAGAACCGTTTTCATAACCGACGTACAAAGATGCCTGCGCAGCGTTCCTTTCTGCCCCAGATGGAAATATCTTTCAAATGCATGGGAAAATATGTCTATCGCCCCGATCGCCGTCTGTTTGGGCGGAACCGTAAACGTCAGCTTCGGATTCAACAGCGCGAACTTCGGAAATGTCAGCGGACATCCCATTACCGTTTTTTTATGGATTCTGTCATTGGTAATCACGGATGTACAATTAGCTTCGCTGGCCGTCGCCGCCATCGTCAGGACGACGCCGATCGGCAGCGCATTTTGGGGAATTGCTTTTTGATCATAAAAATCCCAGAGCGGCGTTTCGGTACAGCTTCCGATACTGACCGCCTTTGCGGTATCGATCACGCTGCCGCCGCCGACCGCCAACAAAACGTCAAACTGCTTTTTCCGTACCAAATCACAGATCTGCTCCGCGACTGACAGAAGCGGGTTTTCCGTAATTCCTCCGAACGTTTCACAGGAAACGCCGTGTTCCGCAAGCTGCTCTTCTATTTTTCCCAACAAGCCGTTTTTCCGTATCCGTTCGCTGCCATAAAGAATCAGCGCCCGTGTTCCGTATTCCGACGTCATACGGCCGGCTTCCTCCTCCGCATGATCTCCAAATATGATATTTGTCGGTAAGCTAAAACGGAAATTTTCCATAATCTCTCCTTACAAACTTCCTCTATAAAACTTTCTTTAGCATACTTCAATCAACACTGCGGTTCCCATGCCGCCTCCGGCACAGAGTGTAGCTATTCCGTAACGGTTCCCGCGCCGTTTCATCTCATACATCAGCGAAATCACGATTCTGGAACCGGTAGCGCCGACAGGATGCCCGAGGGAAATACCGCCGCCGTTCACGTTTAATTTGTCGTCCGCAATGCCAAGTTCTTTCTGGCAGGCCAGGCACTGGGAAGCAAACGCTTCGTTAATTTCAAACAGGTCGATATCGTCAATTGTCAGTTTCGCTTTTTCCAGTACTTTCCTGGTCGCGCTGATCGGTCCGATGCCCATCAGTTCCGGCTCTACTCCCGTCGTTGCAACGCTGACAATTCTTGCCAGGACCGGACATCCCAGTTCTTTTGCCTTTTCTTCTTCCATCAGGATAACGCCCGAAGAAGCGTCGTTCATTCCGGAAGCGTTTCCGGCCGTCACTTTACCGCCCTCTTTAAACGTCGGTTTTAATTTTTGTAATCCCTCAAGCGTTGCGTTGCGCTTCGGATATTCGTCCGTATCGTATACCGTATCTCCTTTTCTGGACGATGCGGTAATCGGAATAATTTCTTCTTTAAACCTGCCCGCGTCTATCGCTGCCACCGCCCGCTGCTGGGATCTCAGGGAATATGCGTCCATCTGCTCTCTCGTAACGTCATATTTATCCGCAACATTTTCCGCTGTGATGCCCATGGCAGGGCCGACACCCAGATTTGTCAGAGAGTCCCACATCGAATCTCTCAGGTCCATATGTCCGTATTTTTTTCCGTATCTGGCGTCAAACGCCATGTGCGGAGCCGTACTCATACTGTCCGCCCCGCCTGCCATGATGCAGTCCGCTTCGCCTGCCTTAATCTGATAATATCCCATCTGAATTGCGGACATGGAAGAGGTACAGTTTCTGTGAATGGTAATCCCCGGAACCGTTACAGGAAGTCCGGCTTTGACCGCCGCCACGCGGGCAAGGTTGTTTTCTTTATAGGTCCGCTGATAATTGCAGCCCCAGATCACGTCCTCGATCAGCGCCGGATTGATTCCCGCCCGTTTTACCAGATTCTGCATGACCGGAATCGACAGCTCCGACGGCACTACGGTTTTAAACTGTCCGCCGATTGTTCCGATCGGCGTCCTGCATCCCGCCACGATCACTACGTTTCTCATTTCAAACTCCTCCTCTATAAACGATCTAATGCTTTTGCCACTTTAATCAGGCCGTCGATCAGTTCCTTATTCGCTTTCTCTATGGATTCTTTCGGCCAGTCCATGATTCCTTTTCCACTCTTAAATCCCAGGTTGCCTTTTTCGATGTTTTCCGTAAGCAGCCGGGACGGCGTCGTGGAATTTTCAATGTGCGGGAATAAATATTCATGGATGGCATACGTAAGATCAAGCCCACCCATATCCATTACTTCAATCGGCGGACAAATGCCAAGGCGCATGCCAAATCCGTATTTGATCGCTTTGTCCACATCTTCCGGATCCGCAATATCATGCTCCACAATCGACAATGCTTCCCGGAAAAGTGCGTGCTGCATACGATTGGCAAGGAATCCCGGCACGTCTTTTTTTACAATCACCGGCTTTTTCCCCGCTTCTTCCAAAAGACCGTATGTCGCTTTTACCGTTTCTTCCGACACATATTTCGTCTTTACGACTTCCACCAGCGGAATCAGATAGGCCGGATTCCAGTAATGCGTACCGATGATACGCTCTTTATGTACCGATTTTTCTGCAATTTCTGTAACGCTGATTGCGGATGTATTGGTAGCAAGAATGGTAGATTCCGGAAACAGCGCGTCCATTTTTGCAAAATAATCCTGTTTGATCTCCAGTTTTTCAATGATTCCCTCGAATACGATATCCGCAAAACCCACGGTATCTTCTATCGTATCTACAAAGTCGATTCTGCCCAGAATTTCCGGAACATCATTTTCCTTTAGTACGTCGTCCCGAACCAGCACGTTAAGGTTTTGCCGGATCACTTCCCTGGAATCATATCTGGTTTTATCGTCATATACATAAATGACTTTTACCTCATGTCCTTTTGTTGCAAATAGCTGGGCGATTCCCAGCCCCATCTTGCCTGCTCCTAAAACGGCAACCTTTTTCTTTTCACTCATCTTTTTCTACTCCCAGAAACACTTTTAATATACGCCGTATTTATAAACTCTATCCGGAACGTCTTTATTGATTTTATCTTCATCAATAAAGGCAACCGCGCGCACAATCGTGCCGTCGCCCATATACCATCTGAGCGGGAACGCGCAGAACATAAATCTCTGGCCTTTTACTTTTTCAATATCGCCGCCAAGGTTCTCGATACCCATCACGTTATTTCCAAGAAGAATTTCATGGCACGGCTCCCATTCCGGGAAATCTTCGCTCGGGTCATGGCCGAATTCTTTTCTGTATTCCTCGATAATTCTCGGAACGTACGGGCCAGGGCCGTGGTCTGCCGCGTAAGTATATAAAATATGATCGATCGCCTGCATGTCAAATCCTACGCCTTTTACTTTATGTTCCACAAACCATTTCGCGCCGTCGATCGAAAGTCCCGGACTATATGCAAAATAATCGTCATTCTCGCCCCAGCGTTTATGCATGCCGGTGCAGAGAAGCACCCAGTCGCCCTCTTTGATTCCGCCTTCTACTTTTTCCGCCGCCGCTTCAATCTCTTCCGGCGTGATCAGTTCCCAGTGCTTTTTCGGAATATCCAGACATACGGCTTCTCCGTAATAATTTTCCAGCGGAAGTTCATGCGTAAACGCGCCCTCCGGAATGACATGCGACGGAGAATCCGCATGCGTGCTGTTGTGCATATGAAAGTCGTTGAACGTCTGCAATAACCGGTAGTGCATCGGCATGTGCTGCACTCTGTCAATATGAAAATCTCCGTTTGACGGCCACAATGGATTTCCTCTCCCGAATGGATGTGATAAATCTACTAATACTTGTTTTCCCATGTTTTAATCTCCTTTTCTCATTTATATTTTGTTGTTTTTTGTTTTGACATTATAAAGAGCAAAATCCATGCCAGTTTTTTAAGCGCACATTTCCTTGCTTTTCCGGTATTTTTTTCTAAACTTGTTGCAAACGGACAACAAACAGGAAAAATCTGTTGCAAAATTCAGGTGCAATATAGATTCGGACGCAATGTAAATTTGGACACAAAAGGGGATGTAAAAAAATTCTCTAAAGAAAAAGGAAACGGCTTCCCCGCTTTGTGAAAAGTAACCAGTGAAAAACCAACGAAAAACCGATGAAAACGGGAAAGGAAAATGTATTTTGTAATTAAAATTTGCATATGCTATAATGTCGATAGACAAAAAGCAGTGATAAGTCCATGTGGACAAAAAGCGAATCCTCGAACTGTATTGCCGTACAGTCCGAGGATTCTTCTTTTCTTTTATACTGGCAAAGTCCCCAGTAGGTTATTTGTTGTCCTTATGACCGCCATCTAACCATTTAATGATGTAGTGACAAGCTACACCAGCCGCAACAGCGACCAGAAAAGCAGCGATAACTTCCATATGAACACCCCCTCCCTTTGCCGGGTGTAGGTTGGACAACACAAAAATTATAGCCTTTTTTACCAGATGGCTTTATTCCTGATTTCTAAAAGTCGGTGATATAAAAAATATTATCAGAAGCTTCAGAGAAAGCCGTTTTGCCGCAATCTCTTGACTTTTTGAGTGGTGTTCAGCATAATATGCCTGAACAGCGTGTGGAGAACCCAGAAAAACGGAATCTCTCTTTTTTGTGCAGAGATTAATAGGAAGAAACGGAACTGTAATATATACTAAAAGCTGTCAGGAGGATTTTTGTTATGGAATGGATAGAAAGACTAAATGATGCAATCGGTTATATTGAGGAACATTTGACAGATGAAATGAATTATCGAATTGAAACAAAAGATGCATTCCATATTGCAGGCGTATCTGTCCCGCTTCATAAGGATATTGAAAAAATTTTACAGTGATACCGCCAAAGTGGACAGAAATATCTATGAACGGCACATTGCAGAGATTAATTGGTATGATGGATACGCCGCCTATGGGGGTGCCTGGCGTCAGCACTTGCAATGATACGGAACCGTGGAAGTATTATATAGCGGTATCAACTTCACAGGCAAAGAATGACCTTGAAGAATATATCGTGCCACCGGCTACATGGGCAATATTTTCCGGAGAGGGTACTAATCAGTCTATTCAGGAACTGGAACGACGTATCGTGACAGAATGGCTGCCGACATCGGGATACGAATATGGCAATGCTTCCGATATCGAAGTTTACCTGAATCCAGACCCGCAAAATGCACAATATGAAGTATGGATACCTGTAGTAAAAAGATAGCTATGGAGCTTAAGGCAAAATGGTTTCAGGAAGTTTTTTGCACCCTTATTTTACGCAAATCACTCTGGACATCGACCGTATCATATCGTTCCCGTCCCATACGAGGGAAAAATCCAACGTATGCCCGACCGGCACGATCCGGTCTGCGCCGGCGCACCCCAACCGAATGATTTGCTCCGATATTTCTTCCGGGTCTATCCCGAAATAACTGACTGTCTGACAGTCTTTTGAAAAAACTGCCGACGCTTCCGTCAGCTTCTTTCCGGCACACTCCACAAAGAAACCACAGGGTACCATCGCTTCCCACATTTTCTCCTGAAACCGGGGTACCTGCACCCGTACAATCCTGTTATCCGAACACCTGATTTTTGCTCCGTCACTTTGCGATTTATCCGAACATACAAGCTTTGCTCCGTCACTTTGCAATTTGTCCGAACATATAATCTTTGCTCCGTCACTTTGTGATGCCAGCAAATACGCGGCGGTCCATTTCCGGCACACGACCGCCGCCGGAACCGAATACGCAGTCCGCTTTAACAGCCGTTCCAGGCTGCCCCAGAATTTTGCCCGGACTTCCTCCGTTTCTTCTTCTGTCCCGAGCCAGAAAATAACGTGCGGCGAAGAACAGGCATTTTGGTCGGTCAGGAACGTGTCGTTATAAAACCGGCGCACAAACGGTTCCATGTCGATTTTTCGCAATTCGGATGACCGGAATACAGCCGCCGACCGCCTTGCGGCAAAAGGCAGGTCTATGGCTCCGGCCTGCAGCGGTGAACGCCGGATTTCGTTTACCGACCGGTTGCTTCCCCAGATTACGCGGACGTTGCATATCCGGAGCAGCCAGTCCGTCGCCGCACGGTCGTGCCCGTAGCGGCACAGCACAATCCTGTTCTTGAAAAAAGTATATTTTTTTTCCAGAATCTCATTAAGAATTTCAATCAAAACCTCTTCCTGTTTTGTCTTATTACGGGAAAGTCGCACGACTACACAGTTTCCGGCAAGCAGCGCCACAGCCATGGAATACGCAAATAAAAGCGGAATATTACCCGGAGTAAAATGAACGCTGACGCCTCTGCCAATTCTGCTTTCCGACCGATACACCTCGCCCATTTTCAACAAATTTGCTTTTCGGCACCAGAAAGAGAACGTGATCAGATCCGCATAATTTCTGCTTTCTTTCCTCTTCCGTATCTTTTCCGAAAGCAAATCCAGAAATAATGCCGTCTGCTCCGAAAATACCGGCTGCGGACGCTGCTTATGCATATTTTTATATATTTCCTCCGATCCTGTCAGGTACACTATGCCGTCTTTGCCAGACGTTGTTTCCATATTATTCGTTTCCGCATTGCTTCTTTCAATTCTGTTTGTTTTATGGTTCATAAGTATCGCTGCACCCCCTGATTTCCGCGTTTTGCGCTCTTCCCAACACCTCGAAATATTCTCCTTTTCTCCCGCACGGGCAATCGTCTAGTCCCAACAACCAGCCCGTATCCTCGGTAATCAGATTGTGCCCCGGGTAGCTTTTCGGCAGCAGGGACATCACCTGAATCAGGCCGGTTTCTCCGACTTCGCACATGGAAAAATCTTCGGCTCTGCGGAACAGCACTGCGGAATAATCCGAGCAGTGCAAATGCCCATATTCACATTCCATAAAAATACTGCCGGTCTGCTCTGCCATTCCGTAATAATTATAAATCCGGGATATCCCGCACATTTTTCTAATCCGTTTTTTAAATTCTTCTTTGGATACGGCTTCCTTTTCCATCTTTTTCCAGCCTCCTCCATGAACGAAAATACCCCTGCTCATATCCGGTTTTTCTTTCAATTGTTCCATCTGCCGAAAAAAGAAGTTCCACGCCAGAAACGTAAACCCAAAAACAAGAAAACTTTCTTTTCCATATTTCTCCAAAAACTTCCTGACCGTTTCCCAGTCCGGGGACATATCCCCGCGCAGAGCAAACGTCCGGTTTCTTCCAAACAGGGAAAATCCATACACGGCCGTCGTCCGCGCGGAAAAATTATTGTGCTTCCCCACAACTCCGGGACTGTCAAGCACAAGCATGGGCATCCGCTGATATCCAATAAAATTTCCGACGATCTCCGATAAAACTTTTTGCTGCAAAATTCTTGTTTCGGCATCCAGCACGATCTGCGATACCTGCCCGCCTCCGGTTCCCGAAGACGTGACTGTCTTGCACGCCTCGTCCTCTTTCAGGCTGCTCAAACGGATGTCCTTAAACAATCCAACCGGAAGAAACGGAAGCTCTTCATAACCCCGTATTTTATTTCTGTTATATCCGACCGCAGACAATATACGGGCATACTCCCGACATCGTTGTCTGTGATATTCCGTAAGATCGGTTAACCGCTCCGTCATATACTTCTTTTTCACTTCCCGCCTAAGTCCATACGGATTCCCGCTTATCTTCATTTCATTTTCCTTTCCGGTTTTACAGATGCTTCCATTTCTGTTTTACGCTTTCTTTATTTCCATTTTGCAGCTTCTTTTATTTCCGTTTTACAGCTTCTTTTATTTCCGTTTTGCAGCTTCTTTTATTCCAGTTCTGCATAACATATTTTTCCGTATGGATTTTTCGGAATTTCTTCCAAATAAAAGCTTTCTATGCTTTTTTTATGCAAATGCAGGTAGTCTGCAAGAAAGCCGGCCGCCTTTTCTGCCGATTGCCGGTCTGTCAGATATAATTTCATGTGGTCGTCCGTTCCGACACAGACCGCCTCCGAATCCGGATAACGCTCCTTTAAAACCTGTTCACATTCATCCAGTCCGATGCGCACTCCGAAAATTTTGACAAATCGTTTTTTCCTGCCGACAATATAGTAATATCCGTCCCGATCTTTCCGGGCCATATCGCCGGTTTTCAATACTCCTCTGCACGTATCTCCCAAAAGAAGATCCTCTTTGCATACAGCGTATCCCATTGCGACATTTTCACCGAAATAAATCAGTTCTCCGGTCTTTTCCGGCGCATCAAAATAATTCCCGTCTTCATCTTCAAGAGTAAAACGCCCTCCGGGAATTGCTATCCCGATACTGCCGCATTTTCTCAAACAGTCCTCCGCCGGAAGATAACTCATCCTTGCAGTAGCCTCCGTCTGGCCGTACATGACGAAGAAGCGGATTCCCCGCGACGCCGCCCATTCCCCGATTTCTCGTTGAAGTTCTGCCGTCAGCCTGCCTCCCGCCTGCGTCATGGTACACAAGGAAGACGGCATCAGATTTGTTTCAAACAAATGCATTTTCTTTAACATTTGGTAGGTATAGGGAACGCCGCTGATGCTTGTTCCTTTCAGCTTTTTCAGAAAATCCCAGAACTGCCGCCGCACCACGCTGGATTCTGTCATCAAAATACAGGCTCCGGCCAGCAGATGGCTGTTAATAACCGACAGGCCGTACGTATACTGCATCGGCAGCGTTGTGACCGGCCGCTCCTCTTTTGTAATGCCCAGATATTTCCGTATGGAAGCCGCGTTTGACTCCAGATTTTCCCGGCTGATCCTGACAAGCTTCGGGATTCCTGTACTTCCGGACGTGGCCAGAAGAAGCGCCAGCTCGTTATGGAGCAGCGTCTGCCCGGCCCGCGCCATTTTTGTTTCCCACATGCAGTAATCATATGCCTGATACACTTTTTTCCATCCTGATTTTGTTTGAGCCAAATCAGGTATGGCATAATCAGACGGCGCCCACACATAACCCGGCGTATACGTATGAAAAAAATGCAAAAACTGCTCTTCAGCCAGCTTCACGTCCAGCAAAAGCGGTACCGCCCTGTTTTCCAACGCCCCGATATAACCGACGACGGCCCCCGGCGTATTTTTACATAAACAAAAAATCAGACATCTGTTTTTGAAAATACGTTTCAAACAGCCTGCCTGATCTCTTAATTCCCCGTATGTTACCGTTACATTATCATCGGATTGGATGGCAGGTAAATCTGCTTCCTTGTCTTCCAGTGAAAAAATCATATATCCACTCCCAGTTTCTTCAAAATTTCAATTCCCATACTGTATTTGCCGAACGAAGTAGTATCCAGCATATCAAACTGCACGTCGAACGCCTCCTCCAGATCTGCCACCAGTTCCATATGCGTGATCGAATCCCAGTTTTCATGACGGTTGTACACAAGCGCGTCGTCATTTAAATCTTCGTCTTTTACTTCAAGGTCCATTTTTATGATCTTATTATATTTTTCAAGATTTGTCATTTTCACTTTTCTCCCAACTGTTCCAAAAAGAAACACAGCGATTCCCAGTCGTCTGGCCCTTTCATTGCAAACGCCTGCTTTGCCGACACTTTACCGTCTTTCGCGACGCAGGCGACGCTGCATCCGCACAGAATGACCGCCGTGTCCGTGCAGCTTTTCTCATTTATGAGAAACGTAAATTCCGGAAACATCGCCATAATCTTTTTTGCTGTCTGAACGCGGTCATATCTCGGATTGCATCCGCCGCAGTATTTTATATTAACTGTCACAATGCCTCCTGTTTAACAGTTCCCGTGCCTGTGAAATCAGTCCGTCACTGACTCCGGTTACTAAAACCACCTGTTCCAGTTCGGGAAATGCCTCTTTCAATTCCGTATTCACAATATTTTCCATTGTCAGGTCCGCAGACGGGCATCCGCTGCACTGTCCGGTCATGCGAACGTATAGAATCCTGTCCTCCAGTTTTTCCACGCGGATATTTCCTCCATGAAGAGCCATATCCGGCCTTACTTTTTCATTTAATACTTTTTCTATTTCTTCCCGGTTAAGCTCTTGCATGGAAAAAATCTCCTTTACTTAATCTAATATACAACGAGGTTCAGGGCAAAGGGGCGTAAACCCTGTTTTCTATTCCTCTATATGTGCGATTTCTTTTGCCAGCCGTTTTTTATATCCGAGATTGCCCTGACGCGCAATCATGATACGCTGCGCCTGCGGGGAACCCGCTCCGTGCATGGACTCCGTACGGTATCCTACCGCCGCCGTTCCAAGAGCCAGATTTTCAATCAATCTCATAATCTTCAAGCGGTTTTCCGTAGTTACTTCAGCATTTCCCTTTAAGTATTTGTCTATGTATTTTCCGAGTTTTTCGTCGCGGAAGTCTTTTTCCGACGGTGCCGTTACCATCAGGCCGCCTGCAATATCTTCTGCCAGACGTACGATTTCATACGGAAAACGCGTGATATTCTGCTTACATACGTTTGCAAGAAGCAGATCGATAATATAGTTTCCGGACTCCGTCTGATGTCCCTCAGCGGAACATGCAATACCACAGCAATACAGAGTTTCATTTAAGTGCATCATTTCGATCAGTTTGTCTTTTACATGTGATGCTTTTGCCGCTCCGTTGTAATCCGCCGCAACTGCTGCCGCTCCGATCAGCACGTCGCCTACGCCTACTTTACATCCGCCGTAGGACTGGCGATGATAGCCTGCAAAACGTTCTACTAACATTCCTGCAAATTCCGTTTCTCCGTTCATGAAAATCCTGTCGTTCGGAACAAAAACGTCGTCGAAAATGACGAGCGCTTCCACCCCGCCAAACTCAGGATTGCCTACGTCCATCGTCGTATCTTCCAGTTTTCTCG
Source organism: Eubacterium sp. (assembly GCA_022796875.1). GTDB lineage: Bacteria > Bacillota > Clostridia > Lachnospirales > Lachnospiraceae > JAAWJJ01. The sequence continues at coordinate 30,072 of JAAWJJ010000020.1, forward strand.
TATCGCAGGACTGACGGCCGATAATCATAAAAATACCTTTCGTATCTACCGGAACCGCAAATGATACCGCATAATCTTTATCATCCGGTCCCATAGAGATCGTCGGCATAACAATTACTTCATGGGAATTGCACATTCCCGTCTGATGCGCTTTTGCACCGCGAACGACAATACCGTCCGGACGCTGTTCTACCACTCTCAGGTAAAGATCCGGATCCTCCTGCGCATGCGGCGCTTTGGAACGGTCCCCTTTCGGGTCCGTCATAGCTCCGTCCACCGTTAAATCGTGATCCTGGCAGTACATCATAAACTTTTTGAAATTTTCATGATAATTTGTTCCGTATTTCTTATCAATTTCATAAGTTGTGGAAAATTCAGCGTTAAACGCATCCATACCTACGCATCTCTGAAAACATGCCGCGGTCTTCTGTCCGCACAGACGCTGCATTTTTACTTTGTTTTTCAGGTCTTCCGTGCTCTGATGGATATGCGTAAAACGGTTTACCTTTTTCCCTGTATAAGGCGACTGCGCCGTCATCAAATCCTCATACTGAGGATCCTGCGCCAGGTCGTAGGTCATCCGTACAGAATTTAACGACGGGCGCAAAACAGGATGATCTGCCGGGTGATCTATTTTTTCCCCGAACATGTAAATCTCCATATTCATTTTTCTGATACTTTCAATATACTGCTCTCCGGTCATAAGTGCCATATTGTATTCCTCCTTGCATTTTTGCAATTTTACATTTTATAGCTGCTATATTGCATATATTATCATAGGATATGCATTTTTGCAATAGTTTTGCTTGCACTTTTGCATTTCCGTGTTTTAAAAACCAGTACTTAATAGAAACAATAGATCCGGACCGGATTACCCTCATGTTACAGATGGAAACTGACGACAGAAACGACGACACCAATAACAGCAACGGCAAATATGACGGTATAAATGACAGCGTTAATTCTGATTTGAAAAGAGACGAAAACACAGTATACGCAAAAATCAAAAAGAATCTTTCCCTGACTGCCGCAACTATATCCAACACATTGGAGTATCCAAGTCAAGCGCCGAACGCACGATAACTTCATTTGACAAAACTGTATATACTTTACCATAAAGAAAAACGGATATATCGTAAGAGAAAGTTCCACAAAAAACGGAAAATGGCTTATCCTCAAATAATGTCATTCACCGTCTGTCAATCCGGCTTTTTCATAATTCCGGATTGACAGGAACCTACCCGCACTTTACTTTCGGATATCCGATTTCATATACCCGGCCTTTTCGTATTTCTGGCGTTTTCTTACAAAGGTAGAGCTATCCATTCCAAGATTCTCCGCCGCTTCCCTGATATTCTGATATTTTAAGAACGCTTCCGTCATATAGGAAGCCTCTATCCTTGCCACTTCTTCTTTCAAATTCACAGCCTTAAAATCTTCTTTTTCTGATTGCCTGGAATCCGGCAATTCCTGTGAAGCTTCCGGCAACACATCCTCTGCTTCCACCGCCTCTCCGCCGCTCATAATTGCCGCCCTGTTCACAAGTACCGCCAGTTCTCCTACATTACCGGGCCAGTCGTATTCCCGGAATATTCGGAAGCAATTCCGGGAAAAACGCTTTTTCTCCCCGGTCTGCCGATTGTATTTTCTTAAAAAAAATTCCATAAGCGGTACAATATCGTTTTTCCTCTCTTTCAGCGGCGCAATCTCCATCGGAAACATCCGGAAGCAATCCAGAATTTCTTTTTCTGCTTCTCCGCTTTCTTCCAGTTCACGGAAACTTTTCGTACTGCCGCAGATAAATCGAATATTCAGATTCCGCATATTCCCGTCGCCGAAAAAACATTTTTCATTACGAAACAACGCCAGAAAATTTCCTTTCAGTTTTTGCGGAATATCCCGGATTTCATTAATATAGACGGTTCCTCCGTCCGCACTTTCCAAAAGCCCCGTTTGATATTCATTTTTTTCGGCGTCCGTGTAGCCAAACAGGTAATTCTCCACACTTTCCTGCGGAAGCACCTGAAAATCAATCCTCAAAAACGGAAAATCCGCCCTGCGGGAATGGCGGTGTATGAACGAAGCCAGTTTTCCCTTTCCGGTTCCCGCTTCACCGGAAATAAACACCTGGCCGTCAGATAAAGCAACACGTTCCGCAGTTTCCATTAAACGGAGAGAAGATGCGTCTTCCGCAACAAAATCCACACCTCCGGACAGCTCCTTTTTCAATCTTTCTATCTCGTTCAAATACTGCCGGTTCCACATTTTCTGACGCTGAAGCTCTTTCCGGACCAGGTAAATTTCAGTTACTTCCCTCACAACCGTCACGACCATAATGATACGCTCTTTCTTTTCCGGATCTTCAAACACAGGAGTGCTGGTAATTACCGCTCTTTTTCCCGTTTTAAAACGCTGCTCGCTTGTAAGGCTTTCTTTATTTTCCAGCACCGAAAGGGTCCCGCTCATAGAAATCACGCCTTTTTCCACAAGTTCTTTCATATTTTTTCCAAGCATTTCCTCTTTCGCAAGGCCGCTAATCCGTTCATAACTGTGATTTAAATAAATCGTCGTAGCTTCGCTGTCGGTAATATAAATTCCGTCTTCAAAATTTTCCAATACATTTTCCATGTAATCCTGAACCAAAAAGTCTGATATTTCCCTGTTGCGTTTTGACAATATTCTTCCCTCCCGTGTTGCAATTTTGCATTTTTATCAGTATAAATTATTTTTTACCGTTTGGCAACCTGCAAAACGTCTTTTGGAACGGCAGCACAAAAAATTATCAGAAGCTGGAAGCATCAAAAACCTGATTTCACAGGTGCGCTGTCGGCTCATACAAAATATAACAATTGCCTGCTTCATCTGCTTACAAAAATGCTGCCAGAACATTTTACCATTGATGCTTTCAGGCAGAACAACATGTTTTGTGCCGCTTGCCGTCCGTAACCATGCAGCAAATGTTCTGATAATATTTTTTACGTCCCACAACCGCAACAATTGACGGGATCCGCAATCTGTTTTATAATATATTTATTACATTCGTAAGACTTAAGGAAAGGAGGAACACATCGTGAAACCACTGCCGCAAATTTCAGAAGCCGAATTTGAAGTAATGAAAATCGTATGGAAAAACGCCCCCATCAGCACAAACGAAATAACGGACCGTCTGCTGCAAACAACAACCTGGAGCCCTAAGACAATCCAGACGTTAATCAAACGTTTAGTAACAAAAGGCGTTCTTTCCTACGAAAAACAAAGCCGGGTATTCGTCTATACGCCGTTGGTGGACGAAACCGAATATATAGGGCAGGAAAGCAATACTTTCCTGAACCGTTTTTATAACGGCAATATTACGGCCATGCTGTCCGCCTATATGGACAACGGCCGGCTGTCCGAATCCGAAATAGAGGAACTCCGTTCTCTTCTTTCCCGGGATTAGTTTACGCAGCAGAATTATTATACAAGGAGGAAATTGAATTGGCTGAATTTGCAATCAGATTTTTCATATGCAATATTTTCATCAGTTTCATTATCAGCATATTCCTGCTTGCCAGGCGTTTGATCCAAAACAGCCTGACCAGTCGGATGCGTTACAATTTATGGTTTTGGCTGATCGGGATATTGGCGATCCCTTTTCTTCCGGTTTCACCAATCCGTTTCCCGCCGGTTTTTGCATGGTTTAAAACCCTCGGAAATACATCCTCCCCTGAAACCGCTATAAAGGATACCGTTGTAACTAACCTGCCTGATAATACCGCCGACTGGATGAACGACTTCAGCCTGTCGATCAGCAGGAATACCCCGTCTGCTGTCGGCCTGCTGCTGTGTATCCTGTGGGGAATCGGTATGTTTGTCATGCTGATCCTGATCCTGAAATCCATGCGCCGCTTCCGCGCAGTAAAAAAATCCGCACTGCCGTTACAGAATCCTGCCGTACGCCAAATATACCGGAACTGCCTGGACGATATGCAGATCAAAAAGCTGATTCCTGTCTACAGCGCCGCATTTCTGAAATCTCCTGTGATTATAGGACTTTTCCAGCCGCGCATCTATTTGCCGATTCACCTGATCTCAGACTTTCACGCCAACGACATCCGGTATATGCTGCTGCATGAACTTGCGCATTATAAATATAAAGATACCCTGGCCAACTATGTAATGAATGTCGTCTGTGTCCTGTACTGGTTCCATCCGCTGGTATGGCACTCGCTGAAAGAAATGAGAAACGACAGGGAGGTCGCCTGCGATACTTCCGTATTAGAACTGCTTGACGAGGACTCTTTCGGAAACTACGGAAATACTTTAATTAATTTTGCTGAAAAGGTATCGCTTACACCGTTTCCTTTTTTCGCCGGAATCAGCGGCAGCATGAAGCAAATGCGGAAACGGGTGAGAAACATTGCCAATTACCGCCCGGCTTCCCCGCACAAAAAATTTGTCAGCGTCCTTATATATGGCATTACGGCTTTTTTCCTGCTGGGATTTGCCCCGGTTTTATCCATACCGGCTGCAGAGAATAACAGGTATTATTTTAATGACAGAAATAAAGATATTTCCTATGTTGATCTAAGAAGTACTTTCGGAGAATATAACGGAAGTTTTGTATTATATGACGCCTCCGAAAATTCATGGCTGATCTACAATAAAGAATACGCCTCTGAGCGTATTCCCCCCGCTTCCACGTTTAAAATATACAGCGCTTTATTCAGCCTGGAATCCGGAATTATTACGCCGGAACATTCCCTGCTCCGCTGGGACGGTTCCACTTATGAGTACGGTGCATGGAATAAGGACCAGACCCTGCAGTCCGCCATGCAAAACTCTGTAAACTGGTATTTCCAGGCTCTTGACCGGCAGTCCGACTTGTCGTCCATAAGGGATTACGTTCAGAAAATCGGCTATGGCAACCGGCTCGTTGAGGGCGATACCTCTTCTTACTGGTTAAATTCGTCGCTGAAAATATCGCCGCTCGAACAGGTGGATCTGCTAAAGAAGCTGTATAACAACAGGTTCGGATTTACACCGGAAAACACAGACGCCGTAAAAGATTCCATCCGCCTCTATTGCACAGGCCAGGGAACTCTTTCCGGAAAAACCGGCACGGAGATTATTGAGGATCATGCCGTTTCCGGCTGGTTCATCGGATATATCGAAAAAAATAACCAAACCTGTTTCTTTGCCACAAATATCCAAAAGGAAGACTTTGCTTCGGGCGCTGCTGCCACAGAACTTACTTTTTCTGTCCTTTCTGATTTGGATTTATGGGAATAGCAGTTTGACCCCTGTCCGACTGCTATTCTTTCCATTCTGCATGTTCCCGGGCACAATAATCTGACACAAGTCCGACCGCTATTTCTTTTGCCCGGGCACTGGATACATCCATACCGTCCGTTTTTCCAAGATACACGCAGAAATATATTCTTCTTTCTGTTTCTTTCGCATTTTCCATATTCTCTGTTTCTTTCGTACTTTCTGCAAATCCCGTAAACCAAGCATCGACAACCACGCCGTCGGCTTTACCCATTCCCGTTTTTCCGTATATGGAAATATCTGCATCACTCTGCTCCTCCGCCAGCATCACTTGTTTTAATTCATTCCGTGTTTCTTCTGAATAATCCGAGTTTTCTCCAAATATAAGTTCCATTACCAAAGCTTGTTCTTTCGGTGAAATCAGCAAAGACGATTCTATCCAAAACCCGGTCAGTGCCCGATTATTATTGTTTGTATTCAGCCGCCCCTCCCAATCGGAAATATCACAGTTACCGTACGAAAGCCGGTCTAATTCCGCCTGCATGACATCTTCTCCGATCTCATTTATGACTTCCCTGAAATACCATACGCAGGAAGAGCGAAATGCTTCCTGAAAATCAATATCTTTGTTCCAGTCTTCATTCCAAAATTCTTCTCCGCTCCATGTCCTGGTAGAATTTTCGGGTTCCATGATTCCGTTTTCCAATGCAGCCAAAGAAGAAATGATTTTAAACGTGGAACATGGCGACCTCCTGGTTAACGCAAGGTCACGATGATACATCGTGCATCGGCTGTCAGAAACATCATATATAACCGCTGCGCCATTTAACCCGTTAAAATATTCCGACCATTCCGCATCCACAATTTCCGGTTCTGCCGCCCCTGCCGGTGTTCCTGTTTCCGATGCTTCTTCTGATTCTCCTGTTTCTGTTGGCTCTGCTGTTTCCCCTGTTTTGGACGCTTCTTCTACCTCTTCTGTTTCTGTTGGGCCCACTTTATCTTCTTCCTCTTGTTCGTATTCCGGAGCAGCTTTCTCCTTCGTGCTATCATGAACGGAACATCCCGCCAAAACAAACGCCGACATACATGCCAGATATACTGCTTTCACACATTTACGGCGTTTTTTCATAATTTCTGCTAAACCAGCTTTCCAGAACTTCTTTGTCTTTTTCCACAACATAGCCGCTGCCTCCCCTTTCCTTTACGTCTTCCGTCATACTGACAATCAAAATCGGCTTCTCCGCCGTATTTTCCGCAGTAAAAACGGCAAACCATCCCAGTTCCGTACCGGAAGTATCATCCTGGGATGCTTTGATTTCCGCAGTACCTGTCTTTCCTGCCAGAAGAACATCCTCCCGGTGCGCCGCATATCCGGTTCCATGAGGATCGTTAATGACTTTCTTAATTCCCTCCAATACGAGATTTGCCGTATTTTCGGAAAAAGCATTCGGTATCCAATACTCCTGCTTTGCCTCCTGGCTGTAAATCAAATATGGTTTTACGACATTCCCTTTATTGCAAAAAGCCGTATAAATGCACGCCATATGCAGCGGATTGATCAAAATCTGTCCTTGCCCGTAGCCGCTGTCTGCCAGTTGTATTTCCGTTTCGATATTTTCCGTGTTGGAATACTGTGATTTTGACATTACAATTTCAAACGGCAGTTCTTCCTGAAATCCCAGTTTTAACAAGGATTCTTTCATCTCTTCCGCTCCGATGTTCAAAGCGGCTTTCGCAAAATAAATATTGTCAGAATATATCAGCGCGTTTTCCAAAACAACCGGTTCATACGTATGAAGCGTCGTCACGTGGTAGGAACCCCAGGAAGCATCTTTCTGCCAGCTTAACCCCGTGTTCCCATAATCCTCATTCGGATCAATTGCCCCCGATTCCAGGCCGATTGCCGCCGTGACCGGTTTAAAAGTTGACCCCGGACACCAAGCCTGTCGGAAGCGATTGTACATCGGTTTGTTTTCATCTTCATTTAACGTCGTCCATTTCTCGTTGGATAACCCCATAATAAAGTCGTTATTATCATAGGACGGCGTGCTGACTAACGCCAGTACTTCGCCGGTATACGGATTCAATGCTGCCGAACAGCTTTTATCTTCCCGGAACTGCTCATACAGGACTTTTTGAAGTTCCGAATCTATCGTCAGGTTTATATTTTCTCCGTCCTGGGCTATACGGCAGGCCAATTCTTCTTTTTCATTGCCCGCGGAATCCACAATGTAGATCCGGCATCCGTCCTGCCCTTTTAACCGGCTTTCAAACAAGCCCTCCGCCCCGCTTCTTCCGATGACGCTGTTTGCCGTATATCCCTCCCCGGCATGTTCCTCCAAATCCTCCGCCGTAACGCTTTGCACATATCCGACCAGATGCGCCGCTGCCGCGCCTAACGGATACGCCCTGACCTCCGTATCGGAAATCATCACTCCTGGAATCTCCAATAGCTGCTGCTGTCTTTCATGCTCCTGCAAGATTTCCGCATCCGACTCCAGCGACATCAATTCCATTTCTTCCACCTTTTTGACCGTCTTTACCGGGACAAAAGAGTCTTCTTTTACCCATGCCGCCGATAATTTCTTCTCTATTTCCGCCGGCTCTGTTCCTAACAGATTTGCTGCCTGTGCGATCGCTTCTTCTTTGCTTTCCAGTTTTCCCGGAACAATCCCGACAGAAGACGCCGTGCCGGTTCCTGCAAGAACCCGTCCGTTCCTGTCCCGGATTTCTCCCCGTTTTGCCTGCGCAGTGGAAATCCTTATCCTGTCTGTGGAAGCCAGTCCCGGATGAATCAGGGAATCTTTCCACACAAGCCTGTAGCCGTCTTCTTTTTTCAGAAAATACGCCTCGTTTGCAAAGCTTACGTTTCCCGCAGCCGTATCAAACGACGTCTGGTATTGTACCGTATATACTTTCCCTTTATATCCGGATGCATCCACATTCTGCAAAACGGCATCCGGTACGAAAGCCTCCCCGGAAGAAGAGGTTTTATCCCCCGCAGAAACTGTAATTTCCATATTCTGTATTTCCATGTTTTCATAAATGGCCGAATTTCGTTTAATAAAATCTTCCTTTCCAATGTTTCCGGACGCTTCTATGTCAAGCATTTGATACATTTCCTCATAATTTCGCTCCTGTATGCAATTCATATAAGCCAGAAGCGATTCATCCGGCCCGTCCTCATCGCCGCCTTTCTCTCCGAAAAACCATATGCATATTGCCGCGCCGAGCGTAGCCGCTGTCAGGATACTGACAATACTCCATATGAATTTTCCTGACTTTTTTCGCCTGCGTCTGCTTTGTTTTCCCCTGTTTCCGCTTTTCTTTTTTACCATGATTCTCCTCCGACCTCATGAAGCGCCTGAAATATTACTATTGTAAGATATCATCCCAAAAAAATTTACTTTATTATAAATATTACATCTGTAGGATTTATATGTCAAGTAAAAATAAGCGGGACGATATTCTAAAATAATTTTTAAAATACCGCTCCCGCCATTTACTTTTGATAAATCAACTGTCTTTACATTTTTCTTAAAAGTTCTTTTATACTGTTCGCCTGAACCGTTGTCCGTTTTGTATCGCCGCTGTTTTTGGAGTACTCCCAAAGCTCTTTTTGCGTTTTCTTTTCTTCCGCTTTTTTCCCAGCGCGCTTCTCCTCTCTTGCCTGCTCAATGCGCTCTCTCTGTTTTGCGCCTGATTTTTCCAGTTCCGCAAAAAAGCTTGTTTTGCCGTGGTCATCAAAGGCAATACCGATTCGGGTTATTTCCGTATCGTTCTGCCCGCCTGTTCCAAATGCGCTTCCGTATCCATACTGACGGTTGATCTCTTTTGACATCCGGACCGCCTGTTCCATATATGTTATCAACAAATTCGCCGCTGTTATTTACAGACGAACGCAACTTTTATTTTGTTCCGAATATTCTATCGCCGGCATCGCCTACACCGGGGCAGATGTATGCATGCTCATTCAGGCCGCGGTCAATATGCCCGACATAAATTCGAACGTCAGGATGATCTTTTCTCATCCGCTCTATTCCCTCCGGGGCGGCAATAATGCACATAAATTTAATATTTTTGCCGCCATGCTTTTTAATAAAATTGACGGCTTCCGAACCGGATCCGCCTGTAGCAAGCATGGGATCCAGGACAAGAATCGTTCTCTGTTCAATCGGTTCCGGCAGCTTACAGTAATATTCGTGAGGTTCATGCGTTTCCGGATCCCTGTAAAGTCCGATATGCCCCACTTTAGCATTCGGCACCAGCGCCAAAATGCCGTTCACCATCCCCAGCCCCGCGCGCAATATCGGCACAACCGCCAGCTTTTTACCGGCTATTTTCGGGGACAGGCATGTTTCGATGGGCGTCCTGACCTCAACCTCTTCCAGAGGAAGATCTCTGAGCGCTTCGTATCCCATCAACATAGCAATCTCCTCGATACATTTCCTGAATTCATTTGTCCCTGTGTTTATATCCCTGATCTGCGATATCTTGTGCTGAATCAGCGGATGATCCATTACAAATACATTCTCCAAACTAATCCCTCCTCTAAATATTTCTTAAGCTTTTTTTATCTGTTTTCCGTATCATATCCCATCTGTTCATAGAAACGTTTCCGGTCAATCGTCCTGCTGCATCCGGTTCCATTGGATTTGTAATTTGTACAGCCCAGAAAAAATCCGCGGTCCCGTCCCTGTTTCACAACCAGATAACCGTCCCGGCACCGGTCGCATTTCCGGATTGACATTTTACCGGCACGGTAATCGTTCGTCATAAAATCACATATTTCAGGCTCATTCGTGCAAATATACAGCCTGAGTCCGTACGCCCTTTTATATTTCAGCTGCATCGGATATCCGCAGAGCGGACATGCTTTTCCCGGCGCATTGGAAACCGCTTTCTCATTCCAGCCGCCTTTCAAAATCACGTTTTTGTAATCCCGTTTCAATTCAAGCAAAAATTCTGACGGATTTTGCTCCGGCGCAATGAAGAAAACCCGGTTCTTCGTCCGCGTCATCGCTACATAGAACAGTCTTCTTTCCTCTGCATAATCCATCGACCTGTCCCCTTTAATGACAAAAGCCAGTACCGGATCATCCTTAATTTTTGACGGGAAACCGTAAGTTTCGTTTTTACCGTTTATAATGATCACATCATCATATCCAAGTCCCTTTGAGGAATGTGCCGTCATGAAAGTAATATCCAGCTTCGGATATTTCAGGCTTTTCACCTTGCTTCCTCGGTTTATATACTCAAATAGCCCGGAACGTTCCAGCTGAGCCCCGTCAAATCCAAACCGCCCTAACAGTAATATCGGCCCCGGTTTTTTCTTCTCCTGCTTTTTGTATTCTAAAAGCTGACCCAGCGCTGTTTCCACCGCATACGCCAGCGCATAATTTGCACCGCTTCTGCGGTTTCCGTTTCTCCCTTTGTACGTACTGTCATAAGTATAAATCAGAACCGGATCCGCTATTCTTTTCGGGGAAATCAGCCGTTTTGAAATCTGCTGCGTATTGCGCTGTATAAAGTTACCGGCAATATCAATTACCTCCTGGGAATTACGATAAGTCTTTACAATTTTAAGCATCTTTGCATAACCCATCTTCTCGGCAAATTTTGTAAACAGCGTAACATCCGACCCGCTGAAAGCGTATATGGACTGCCAGTCGTCGCCTACCGCGATAATTTTCGCGTCTGTCACCTCCGACAACGCTTTTGTAAGATCGAAACGCTGCCTCGATATGTCCTGATACTCGTCGACAATAATATATTTGAAATCCAGTTTCTGCTCCATTTCCTTTACTTCTTTAAGAATTCTCGCAGATTCATTGATCATATCTTCAAAATCTATCGCTTTGTTTTCCTGAAGCCATCTCTCGTACTCCAAATAACAATCGTGGCAAATATCCAGGAATAATCTGCTGCGCACATTTTGCGTGGAATGATACATACGGTCAAATTCGTCCGCCGTATAACCGTTCACTTTAAAATTAGAGATAAACCGGCAAATAAGATTGACCAGCTTCCGCACATAACGGTTTTCCTCCCCCGCTACAAGCATTTCCATAACTTCTTTATTGGATCTGGGCCTTAGTTCAAATCCTTTCGCTTCCAGTTCCTCTCTCAAATGAGTGAATATCGGCCTCCTGTCGTTGTAAGAGGAAAAAGTATAAATCAATGTCGTTCCATGACTTTTATGCAGACGGACTTTATCGTTCACGGCCTTTTTGTACCGCGCCAGTTCCTCTTCGCTGTACCTGTCATTTTCTCCGCTCTCGGATATCCCAAAATGTTCGATATAGGCTCTCTTTTCCTCCTGACAAATAACAAAATCCGGCGTATATGGTTTTCTTGCGTATAAAATGTCATATGGATAGACCGGCTCGTATTCATAATCGATACCGTTGAGATAGAGAAAATTGGCAATCTCCACTTCCTGATGCGACCTCAAAATCTCGTTTTGAATAGTGACTGATTTTTTCGTTCTTGCATCGATAACTTCGCGCCTGAAATCCTCCAGATCGCTTCGCAGCGTGGAATAATTTGACTTTGCAATGTTATGAAAAAAGCCGTTCAGGTCATCTCCCTCGTAAGGAGCGTCAAAATAAGAAGCAAAAAACAGGATCAGCTTGTTTACCATACTCTCTTTTTGCATAACGGAACCACGGAAATAATCTCTGATTACAAAATACAATCTGGAATTATCGACGATATTCTGTTTTTCGTCCGGCTCATTTACATGGATAACCGCATTTCCGGTAGAGTGAAAAGTTGCAATCGGACAATCAATCTTCAAGGCTCCCCGTATTTTTTCTTTCAGCTCGTTCACCGCTTTGTTTGTAAAAGAAACGACAAGAATCTGCGACGAATTCACACCCTGTTTGTCCACCAGGTACTTCACTTTAGCCGCAACGGTTGTGGTCTTTCCGGCACCGGCCCCTGCAATCACCAGGCAGTAATCCTCATCCGTCAGCACGACTCTTCTCTGGTCGTCATCCAACGAAATGACCGGATCCACCTCTTTCAAAATATTATCCAGATAATTTTTCTCGCGAACCATAGCTTCGGCTATAAACACTTCGTTATGCTGATCGATTCGTTTTTCCAGGTCAACGTAAGAATCCATCACATTCTGAATATCGGACAACAAAACCGCATTACGCCTGCAAAATTCTTCTAACATTTCACTGCTTTTCAGAACGGTAAAAAAATGAACCGTTTCGGAATAGCCTTTTATCTTTTCCATATAATCGCTTCTGGCAATGTACCGGTCGGTATTCATCAGGGAATCCAGAAAATCACCGAGTCCGAGCAATTTCACAACATTCTCATTCCGGGGATCTGAAGTTTCGGTTCCCATGAAATTCTTTTTTGCCATATGCGCTTTTATTTTCCCATATTCAAACAATCTGCTAAAAAATCCCATGGTTTCCCTTTGCCATCCTCGAAAATAGTATTACTTTATTTTCTACTATATCACAAAACAGAGGAACTGTAATCGTCTTTTCTTCATATTTATATGGTAGGGAAAATTGTGCTGTTAAAAATAAGTTTTCCGAATAGATGGAAAGGAGAAATATACAATTTATGGCAACCGGTTATTTAATCATACAGGCACGGACAGCGCATGATGCGCTGCCGCTAAACGGAGTGCAAATCCGGATTATGGACGATCAGGAAAGACGTATTTATCAAGTGACAACAGATGAAAGCGGGGAAACGGGGAAAATCGCTTTAGAAACTCTGGACAAATCCCTGTCCCTGGATCCGGATTTTTCCGGAACGCCTTATATCAGTTATAATGTGCTCGCATTCGCGGATGGTTTTAATTCGATTCATATTGTCGGCATCCCGATTCTGGATGGCGAAACGGCCATTCAGCCGTTAGAATTTATTCCAATGCGCGAAAATCAGCGCACCCCGACCGTAACGGAAATCAACATAGGCGCGCCCGCCGTTTCCATGACGTCAAAACGTTATCAGGTAGGGCCAGATACGGAGTCCCGTGTGCTCCGGCAGGTAGTCATTCCAAATCCGATTACGGTACATTTGGGCAGTCCCGGCGCGTCCGCGGCTAATGTCCAGGTATCGTTTCCCGATTATGTAAAGAATGTTGCCAGCAGTGAAATTTATCCTACCTGGCCAAATGCATCCCTAAGGGCAAATATTTATGCCATTATCACTTTTACACTAAACCGGATTTTCACCGAATGGTATCGGAGCCGCGGCTACGGCTTCGACATCACAAACAATACTGCATATGACCAATATTTTGTGAACGGACGGAATATCTATGAATCCATCAGCCGTATCGTAGACGAAATTTTTAATGAATTTGTCCGCCGGCCGGGGCAGACGGCGCCTTATTTTACATCGTTCTGTAACGGAACTACTTCTACCTGTCCTGGTATGTCCCAGTGGGGAACGGTCACTCTGGCAGACCGTGGACTCAGTCCCCTGCAAATACTGCGTTCGTATTATCCGAAAGATGTTGAAATTGTGGAAACAAACATCATTACCGGAGTTCTGACCTCCTATCCCGGTACTGCACTTAAAACAGGAAGCACTGGACTTGACGTTCAGACGATTCAGACTTATCTGACAAGGATTCGGCGCAACTACCCTGCCATTCCTGCAATTACGGATAAAGCAGGCGTATTCGGCGATAGTACAAGAGCGGCAGTCACCAAATTTCAGAGTGTTTTCAATCTGCCTTCTGACGGCGTAGTCGGAAAAGCCACCTGGAATAAGCTTTCCTACCTGTATACTTCCGTGACCAGGCTTGCTGAACTGGACAGCGAAGGAACTTCCCTTGGAATCGGAACCGTTCCGCCGAGTTCGGTTCTGCGGCTGGGTTCGTCAGGCCAGGACGTCATTACCCTGCAGTATCTTTTAAATGTGGCGGCCGAATTTAATTCCATGATTCCGGCTCCGGCACAGGACGGAAATTTTGGAAGAGAAACGCAGCAGTCAGTGGCGGCATTTCAAAGATCAGCGGGTCTTACACCCGATGGCATTGTGGGACCGCTCACATGGCAGGCATTGTACAACACTTATCTGGGCGCAGAAAATGTGATACCGCCCAACGTCGACGCCGGCGTTACGGAATACGTTGTCCGTTCCGGAGATACGCTTTGGCTGCTGGCACAACGGTTTCACACGACAGTTGACGCGATTAAACGTCTGAACGGCCTGACTAATGATAATCTGAGTATCGGGCAGGTACTGAGGATTCCGACATCGGGATCTGCAGACGAACCGTATTTTGAATATGTTGTCCGCTCCGGGGATACACTCTGGTTACTGTCACAACGATATCATACGACGGTTGACGCAATTAAACGCCTGAACGGCCTGTCAGGCAACCACCTGAATATCGGACAGATACTGAAAATTCCTTCCGCATCGTCAACGCCCGCTCCGTATTTTAAGTATATCGTCCGTTCCGGAGATACGCTTTGGCAGTTAGCACAAAGATATGGTACGACGGTCAGTGAAATCAAAAACTTAAACGGGTTGAGCAGCGATAATCTGAGTATCGGGCAGGTACTGCTGATTCCAAATAGCTGAACGGTTACAAATAGGCCGATAAACTGCCGATTTGCTCTTGAGGCCGATAAACTGCCGATCTGCTCTTGACTTTGATACGATTTCGTACTATTTTTAATGGGAGTATAAAAAACAGGAATATAAAAATACCCCCGAGGATACCATGAATATGCTGGAAAATTATTACGAAGAACAGGTTATAAAAGACCGGAAATATCAGAATATAACAAAAGAACAATACCAATTCATCGACTGTACTTTTGAAAACTGTTCCTTTGAAGATTGCAAAATTACAGGCTGCGTTTTTGTAAATTGTAAATTTTATAACTGCAATATTATTAGTTTAACTTCAAAACATTCAGAAATCAAAAACGCTGCCTTTCATAAATGCAATCTTATTGGATTACATTGTTGGAATGAACTTC
The DNA here is from genome assembly GCA_022796875.1 of Eubacterium sp. Classification (GTDB taxonomy): domain Bacteria; phylum Bacillota; class Clostridia; order Lachnospirales; family Lachnospiraceae; genus JAAWJJ01. The sequence continues at coordinate 45,299 of JAAWJJ010000020.1, forward strand.
TGCCCGTTGGAAAATATGCTCACTCTATTGATAAACTGGAAAATTGCCACTTGAAATATAATTCATTTATCGAAATGTCTTTCCGAAAATTTGACTTTTCCAGTAATATGATACAGGAAAGCATATTTGAAAAATGCGACCTGCAAGAAAGTAATTTCATGGATTGCCGCCTGGAAGCCACACAATTTTTCAGATGCGATATTCGTAACGCCGATTTCAGGGATGCGAAAGGATATGCAATAGATATTCTTACAAATAAAATCAAACAGGCAAAATTTTCATATCCGGAAGTTATGAGTTTATTAACCTCTTTAGAAATAGAAATTGATTGACAGGCTGACGGTCTGTCAATCAATAATATGCCCCTGAAACAAAATATTATAGAATTCAAAGTTCCTCTTGCTTCCGACAACTCTTGGACAGCTGCTTTTCTAAAAATTGTAACTCTGAGTATAATTATTGTCTTCCTTAGTCAATTTCTTTATGGTATGTTTGCTGTATACATCTATTTGTTTCTTTTGCGGAATAAGAAATGCCTGCAACTGCCAATAACTTTTTTAGATACTGATTTTCCTTTTCCAGACGCTGTATTCTTGTTTCCAGTTCTACTGTACTTTCCATTGGAAGCCCCTTAATTAATTTACGATATATTCTCTCAGTCCTTGCTCTAATACCAGTACCACTAAAATTCCTAATTGATATTTAACCCTTGTCCATTTCCAGTATTATCACTTTCTCCAGAACGTGTTTTTGTCCAAATATGTTTCATACAAAATAAATACAAGAGAAATGACCGCCTAAAATAATGGCGCTGAATTTTTAAAAATATCTTTGACAGAGTCACAGTTCAAGTTTATTCAATTGAATTCAAAATCATCTAATCTTATCTCAATAAACAAACTTAATTGCAGCTACTCTTTCTCATATCGTCTGCGATAATAATCCATGGTCCTATATTCTAAAATGTCATTCAT
>JAAWJJ010000021.1 GCA_022796875.1 Eubacterium sp.
GACAAAAGGTTTCCCGCATCAGGCGACAGGAAATCCTACATATCGAATTCTTATCCAAAAAGATCACATCCCATAGACACAGAATTTTTTACAGCCTCTACCCCCCTGCCAAAACCTGTCTGAAGTTTCGGCAGGGGATTCTGTTTACCCTGTAATTATTTAAAATACTGCACCCCGGCTGCAAACAGTTTCATGTCCTGCTTGCCGTAAATATTAATCGCCACACCGTTTCCGCGGCGTTCGGAATGTGCCATTTTACCCAAAACACGTCCGTCCGGACTGGTAATGCCCTCGATCGCCAGATAGGAACCGTTGATGTTCCAGTCTTCATGCATTGTCGGTATGCCTTTTTCATTGACATACTGCGTGGCAATCTGCCCGTTTTCCAGCAGTTTATCCAGCCATTCTTTTGTTGCTACAAACCTGCCCTCTCCATGCGAGGCCGGGTTCGCATACGTATTTCCCAGCTCCGCCAGCGCAAGCCATGGCGACTTGTTTGATACGACTTTTGTGTATACCATCTTCGAAATATGCCGTCCGATCGTATTGTAAGTCAGTGTCGGAGAATCAGCCGTCTGCGTCCGGATTTCGCCGTACGGAACCAGGCCGAGTTTAATCAGCGCCTGAAACCCGTTGCAAATCCCCAAAGCCAGTCCGTCACGCTCATTTAACAGGCGGGATACGGCTTCTTTCAATTTTTCATTCCGGAAAGCGTTTGCAAAAAACTTCGCAGATCCTTCCGGCTCGTCGCCTGCGGAAAATCCGCCCGGGAACATAATAATCTGCGCCTGATCAAGCGCTCTCTCAAATACCTCAACCGAGTCACGGATATCCGATGCATTTAAATTCCGGAATACTTTCGTCACAACATTCGCACCGGCTTCTTCAAAGGCCTTTGCGCTGTCATATTCACAGTTTGTACCAGGAAATACCGGAATAAATACCGTTGGTTTTGCCACCTTGTTTTTGCAGATATAAATATTGTCTGCTTTGTAAAGCTGCGCTTCCATTGCCACCGTATGGTCTTCCGCCATTGTCGGGAATACTTTTTCCAGCGTATAGGTCCAGACTTTTAACATATCCTGGATTTCCAGTTCCGTATTTTTATAAATAAACTGCTGGTACCCGTTGGTTTCGCCGACAACCTCCACAAATTCCGCCAGTCCGGCTTCTTTTGCTTCTGCCAGCAGGTTTTCTGCCTGTTCCGCCTGTACTTCCGCAACCAGATTGCCAAAACCCGGCATAAATAACGCTTCTTTTTCCACATCTCCGGAAATTGTCACACCGATTTTATTACCAAAAGCCATCTTACTCAATGCCGCCGCCATTCCATAAGCGTCCAGCGCGTATGCGGAAAGGACAGAACCTTTTGCGATCTGTTTGGCTGCAAAATCATACAGCTTCATCACCTGCGCGTAATCCGGCAATCCATATGCATTTCTCTTTATTTTAAATGTAATCAGCCTACTGCCGATCCGTTTCAGTTCCGGCGTAATGATATCCCCTGTTTTTGCCACATCTACGGCAAACGACACGAGTGTCGGCGGTACGTCGATCTCGTTAAACGTACCGGACATACTGTCCTTACCGCCAATCGACGGCAATCCCAGGCCCATCTGCGCATCATAGGCTCCCAGCAGCGCCGCAAACGGCTGGCTCCAGCGCGCCGGTTCTTCCGACATCCTGCGGAAATACTCCTGGAACGTAAAACGGATCTTATGGTAATCTCCGCCTGACGCTACAATTCTGGATACGGATTCTATCACCGCGTAGATTGCGCCGTGGTAAGGACTCCAACCGGATAAATACGGGTCAAATCCGTATGCCATCATCGTAACGGCGTCCGTTTTTCCGGTCATAACCGGTACTTTTGCTATCATACTCTGCGTTTCCGTCAACTGATATCTGCCGCCATACGGCATCAATACGCTGCCTGCGCCGATCGAACCGTCGAACCGTTCCACCAGACCTTTCTGCGAGCAGACATTGAGATCGGCCAGCGTATTAAACCAGGCGCTTTTTACATCTTCGTCCTCCAAAGCTTCTTTCACTTCCGGAATCGCAAACTTCTCCAGATAATTTTTATCTTTTTCCGGTATCTGTACCGTTACTTCAGTTTCCTGATGCGCTCCGTTCGTATCCAGAAATGCGCGGGAAATATTAACGATTTCTTTCCCCCGCCACTCCAGTACCAGGCGCGGTTCTTCCGTAACGACCGCTACCTCTGTTGCTTCCAGATTTTCTTCCGCCGCATAAGCCAAAAACGCTTCTTTATCCTCCGGCGCAACGACTACAGCCATCCTTTCCTGGGATTCGGATATGGCAAGTTCCGTTCCGTCCAGTCCCGCGTATTTTTTCGGGACACGGTCTAACTGAATCCGCAGTCCGTCCGCCAGCTCTCCAATTGCTACCGATACTCCGCCGGCGCCGAAATCATTACACTTTTTAATCAAAGCGCTGACTTCTTCCCTGCGGAACAGCCGCTGCAGTTTCCGTTCCGTAGGCGGATTCCCTTTCTGTACTTCCGCGCCGCACGTATCCAGCGACTGCGTCGTATGCGCTTTCGACGATCCCGTTGCGCCACCGCATCCGTCGCGTCCCGTCCGTCCGCCTAACAATACGATCACATCGCCCGGATCGGATGTCAGCCTCCTGACTGCACGTCTTGGTGCCGCTCCCATGACCGCGCCGATCTCCATACGTTTCGCAACATACTGCGGATGGTAAATTTCTTTCACATATCCGGTCGCCAGTCCGATCTGGTTTCCGTAGGAACTGTATCCGGCAGCCGCTTCTGTTACAATCTTTTTCTGCGGAAGTTTTCCGGACAACGTTTCGTCGACTGGTTTCGTCGGATCGGCCGCGCCGGTAATGCGCATCGCCTGGTATACGTAAGTACGCCCGGACAATGGATCACGGATCGCGCCGCCCAGACAGGTGGCTGCGCCGCCGAACGGTTCTATTTCTGTCGGATGGTTGTGAGTTTCGTTTTTAAAATTAATCAGCCACTCCTCTTCTTTCCCGTCTACTTCGATCGGAACGACAATACTGCAGGCGTTGATTTCATCCGATTCTTCCTGATCCTTTAATTTCCCTTCTTTTTTCAGCTTTTTCATTGCCATCAGGGCAATATCCATCAGGCACACAAACTTGTCCTCCCTGCCGGCGTACATTTCTTTATGTGTATCGAGATATTCCCGGTAGGTCTTTTCCATCGGCTCTCTGTAATAACCGTCTTCGAACGTCACATTTTTTAATTCCGTGGAAAACGTCGTATGGCGGCAGTGATCAGACCAGTACGTATCCAGCACACGGATTTCCGTCATCGACGGTTCTCTTTTTTCCTCGTTTTCAAAATAACGACGAATGTGGCAAAAATCCTGAAACGTCATAGCCAGCCCCAACGAATCATACAATTCTTTCAATTCCATTTCCGGCATGGAAATGAAATTTTCCAGAATCCGTACGTCTTTCGGCTCCTCGTACTCCGTAATCAGCGTATCCGGTTTTGCAGGCTCTGCCTCCCTGGAATCCACTGGATTGATACAATGCTCCTTGATTGCCGCAAATTCTTCCTCCGTTACATTTCCGCATACGACATACACGGTTGCCGTACGGATCACCGGATCTTCCTCTTCACACAACAGCTTCACACACTGCGCGGCGGAATCTGCCCGCTGGTCGAACTGCCCCGGAAGATATTCCACGCAGAAAACTTTTCCGTCCCTTGCATCAAACTTTTCTTCATAAACGTGGTCTACCGGCGGTTCCGAAAAAACAGTCGCCAGCGCTTTCTGCCATGTCGCATCTGAAATATTTTCCACGTCATAACGGATCAGTACGCGGACGATATTCACTGATTTGATTCCAAGATACCCCTGCACTTCCGCTGTCAGTTCTTTTGCTTTGACTGCATAATCGTATTTCTTTTCCACATAGACTCGTCTTACATTTGCCATATCTTTTATCCCTTTCGCTTATATTAAAAATATTTTATCATTCTTTCCGGTATTCCACAATCTGTTTTCAGCAGTAATTTACTGCAATTGCTGCCATGCGCTTACTTTTCATAGGAGTGCGGAAGCAGCTGGCGGTTTGCCCGTTTTTTTACCGGACGGCTTTATTCCTGATTTCTGAAGTATGGTGACATAAAAAATACTATCAGAACTTTTTGGTGTCGATTTCCGGCTGTGTTGCCAGAACCGGGAAACCGGTTCCAGAATTTTCAGTATCCCTAACTACGGGATGGGCGGATGTGATTTGATTCCCCCGATTCAAACTCGGTTTTCCGCCAAAGATAAGAACGCCGAAAGCGGGGCAATGTTCTTTCTTCCATTGGAAGCTCTTTCGTTTGGTTTTCCTTATCAGCGGCTGGATAAGTGCCAATGGGTATGCCGGGTGACTGTCTGAGGGACTGCCATGCAAAGTTGTTTCGGATTCTTCATTCTTTTCATGGCAGTCCCGAGTTTCAGAGGCATACCCTGAATCAAAGGCACTTTTATGCCGCTGTTAGGAAAACCCGAAAGGCTGTCCAGGAAGAAAAACATGTCCCGTCCCGGCGCGCTCCAAATTTTGAGGAAAACCTCAGACAGTGAACTCGGGGGAATCCATTTCACCCATTTTCCCGTAGATAAGGGATACTAAGAAAATTCTTCCAATGTTTCCCTCTCTGGAAGCACAGCCTGGAAATCTGCCGGCAAACGAAACGTACCGATAGTATTTTTTATATCACCATATTTGCAGAAGCATCCGAGAAAGCCGTTTTGCTAAAGAAGCGGCCAAACTACCAGCTGCCCCCCCCCATGAAAAGTAATCCACTCAGCCATTCCAGAACTTTCGCAGTTCCTCTCTGAAATTTCCGATGCTGCACCGCCTGGCATGCGCCCATTCCCTCGGAAACATTTCCCGATACTCCCGGCGGTAAAACCGCTCGTCCAGCAAAAGAATCACGCCTTTATCGCTTGAGGTACGGATCACCCTGCCCGCGGCCTGCAAAACCTTGTTCATTCCCGGATAGGTATATGCATAGGCGAATCCGTTTTCTCCGGCCCGGTCATAATACTGTTTCAAAATTTCCCGCTCCGGACAAACCTGCGGCAAACCGGTCCCTACGACCACCGCGCCGATCAACTGTTCCTCCTTTAAATCGATACCTTCGCCGAAAATTCCTCCCATAACGCAAAAAGCACACAGGCTCCGTTTCCGTTCTTTTACAAATTCCTGTAAAAACTCCTCCCGCTGAAATTCATCCATATTGTTTTCCTGCACAATGCAGTCTATCCATCCGGACTGCGGCATCAGGAAAAACTGTTCCAATACCTGTTCCATCATTTTATAAGACGGGAAAAAAGCAATATAGTTTCCTTTTTTCTGTTCAATCATTCCCAGAATATATAATGCAATCCGTTCAAATTCCGCCTGCGTGCGCCTTGTATATTTGCTGCTGACGTCCCCGGCCACCAACACGCAGCTTTGGCTGCTTTCAAATACAGTATGGGCATATACGGCATAACAGTCCTCTTTTTCCGTCAGAAGTTTTTTGTAATAATTGACCGGAAGCAGCGTCGCGGAAAAAAACACCGCACTGTTCCCCCTGTCCAGATATTCCTGGAGATTCGCCGCCGTACCGACGCAGTATAAATGAACCGAAAACCTGCCGTCTTCTTCTTTTTCGTAATATGTTACATAGTTTTCGTCCGCCAGCTCCGCAATATTTAAAAAATGCCTCAGATTCATATAAAATTCCACGGCTGCTTTTCGTTCCGGAAATTCCCGGTGTTCCCGCAAAAAATCATCCATAGACGACGCCAGCCGCATCAGCGTAAATACAAATTCTCCGATCCCGCTGCTGACAAGGTAATCCGCACATTCTTTCCTTTTTTCCAGCAATTTCCGGTTACAGGCATCCAACTGCTTTTCCAGTTTTTTGCCGTACGGCCTGACGGCCTTTTTTACGGACAGAAAATCTTCCTTATATAATACCGCGCTGTACATTTTCCTCGCCCGCTCCACCAGATTATGCGCTTCGTCAATCAAAAACAGGTATTCCCCTTTTATCCCGTCTGAAAAGAAACGTTTCAAATGCACGTTCGGATCAAAAACATAATTGTAATCACAGATAATCAAATCCGTCCAGCTCGCCGTATCCAGGCACAATTCAAAAGGACATACCTCATGCTTTTGTGCCTGCCGCAAAAAATCTTCCCGGAAAAAATCGTCCTGACGCTCCAGCAATTCAAAAACGGCGTCGTTAACCCGGTCAAAATGTCCTTTTGCATAAGGGCAATGCACCGGATTGCAATCCATTTCTTCCAAAAGGCACAGTTTTTCTTTCGCTGTGATTTCCAGCACTTTCGAACGATAACCATGTTCTTTTAAAATAGCTGCGGCTTCTTTCGCCACTGCCCGAGTTACGGTTTTGGCCGTCAGATAAAATATTTTGTCACATAGATTTTCACCAACCGCCTTTATGGCCGGAAACAAAACCGACATCGTCTTTCCCGTCCCGGTCGGTGCCTGTATAAAAAGGTTTTTCTTCCTTAAAACAGAAGTATAGACGCTGGCCGCCAGCTTTTTCTGTCCCTCCCGGTACTCAAACGGAAATTCCAACGTCTGGATTGATTGTTTCCGCAATTTGTGCCAGTGAAATTGAAATTCCGCCCACCGATTATATTGTGCGACAAGATCCAAAAACCATTGTTCCAATTCTTCATAGGAATAAGAACTGTGAAAGCGCCGGATTTCCTCCGTATCCAGATTGCAATACGTCATCTGCACTCCGATTTCCGATAAATTTACCTGAGATGCATAAATATATGCATAACATTTTGCCTGTGCAAGATGAATCGGCGCTGGTTCTTGCAAATCGTGTACATCCTGAAAAATCCCTTTGATTTCATCAATCACAAACGTTTTTTTCTCAAAAATTCCATCCGCACGGCCCTCAATGACAAGCGTATACAATTCCTGCTCTATTTCCATTTTCAACGGCACTTCCGCCAGGTACCCGGATCCCTCCCTGCGCTGGATCTTCCGATGAAGCTTACCTCCCGCCAGCATCGCTTCCTGTCTGGCAGAAGAAGAAATCCGATTGTCAATATCCCCTGACCGCAGAATAAATTCCACAAAATTCCGGACAGATATTCTGATTCTTCCTTTTTCTTCCATGCTTTCCCGATTATCTTTCTACTGTCTTTTGCCGACCGCTTATTCAGCCTTACTCTGGCAACACCATTTTCACACCGCCGTAGATCCCGGCGTCATTTCCCAGTTCCGCCAATGCAAACGGTGTATTTGACGCCGCATGGAACGCATAACGGCAGAAATATTTTTTTATTACGTCCGTTACGATGGATCCTGCCTTCGATACGCCGCCGCCGATCACAAAAATCTGCGGATTGCATACGCAGGCAATACATGCACAGGCTTTGCCCAACCGTTTTCCCAGTTCTTCTACCTGCTCTATTGCAAAAGCATCTCCCGCTTTCGCAGCATCAAATACCTTTTTTGCCGTAATCTCCCCGTCATTTTTTAAAACGGAATCGACATTGCTTTCCGCCAGTTTCTTTTTTGCCATGCGCGCAATCCCGGTAGCAGAAGCATATTGCTCCAGACAGCCTTTTTTCCCACAGCCACAACATTCCGTTTCTTCGTCATTCATCGGGATATGGCCGACCTCTCCGGCAGCTCCGTTTATTCCCGCCAGAATTTTTCCGTCGATCGTAATACCGCCGCCGATACCGGTTCCCAGCGTAAGCATCGCAATATTTGTATATCCGCGTCCCCCTCCTTTGTACATTTCTCCAAGCGCGGCCACATTGGCGTCATTTCCGGCCTTTGTAGGAATCCCGGACAATTTTTCCATTTTCTCTTCTATATTAAATACGCCCCAGCCTAAATTTACGCATTTCAGCACATTTCCTTTCTCATCTACCGGACCAGGCACACCCATTCCTATTCCAATAATCTCATGTTTATCCCACTTGTGTGCCTCTATTTTTTCATTCATTGCATCGGCAATATCCGTCAGGATATGACTTCCGTTTTCGCTTGTATCTGTCGGAATTTCCCATTTTTCCAGTAATTTTCCATTTGTTTCAAAAAGTCCCATTTTGATAGCTGTTCCGCCAATATCTACACCAAATGCATATGCTCCCATTTTTCCCTCCTGTTTCGGTAGTTCTCTTTATTTCTCTAATTATTATACCAATAGTTTGAAAAAGTTTCCATCCTATGTTTTAAACGCCCATAAATAGTAACTATCTGAAGCTTCAGAAATTACAAAAAAAGAAGCCATCGCAAAATCCTGTCTACTTTGCAACAACTTCTTTTCTTCTCAACCATATTCTTTTTTGCATCATTCCATACGCTGTCGGTACGGTTTTTTGTTACTCGCAGGCCACCTCATATTTCTCTAATGCCTGCTCAAACTGTTCATTTGTTCCTTTGTACTTCACATTCAGAATTCTTGAAAATCCGAGTCCTAACATACCCAACAATGATTTTGCATCGATGATCACACGGTCATATCCAACGTTGATCTCAAAGTCACAATTACCTGCCGCATCAACAAACTCTGCAACATCCTGACGGGAACTAAGGCGAATCTTCTTTTCTTTCATACCAAACACTCTCCTTACGTGCGCTGGCCGGCCTGGCCGGTAGTTTGCATTGTTGTAACTTAGTTGCTCATATTCATATTTATATTTATGCACCAATAATATTATTGGTGTATAACGCATTATTACATTTTTTCCCGAATTTGTCAACAACTGTATTTCAGAAAATGCGATTTTGTCAAAAATGCAAAAATATCATTAAAATCAGGGCAATTTTACCCAAAATGCCAAAAATATTGGCAAACAATTCAAACCTTATTGCAAAAATAAACGGAGAATTGTAGGTTAATCACCAAAAAATTTGTTTTTTTGACCGATTCGGTTCTATTAAGCGCCTCTTGTATATCCGATCATCAATGACAAATTTCCAAATAATACAAGGTAAGCAGGTTTTCAAACAAATTGGCTGCCGTCTGGTCTTTTTGTATTTTTGCCGCTTTCAGGGCGTCTTTTTTCTCTAACGGTCCGATTTCGGCAAAATCAATTTCATCCTCCACAATCTCATAGGCATAGGTAACATCATCCCGTTCTTTTTCCAATCCCACTGACAAAGAGTGATAAATAATAAAAACCTGACGGGTAATATCGATCATTTCCGGATAAAGTTCGTCTGCATCAATAAAATTGATCTCTTCTTTTACATCCTCCGTTTTTGAACGGAGCAGAAAGAACTTCCTTTCCACCGGAATCGACATTTGCTCCAGCCATTTGTCTATCCATTCGACCGTCTGAGCAAGATACTCCTCAAATTGTTGGCTTTTATGGACTCTCTCTACCTTTTTTACCAGCAAAAGCTGTTTCAAACAGCTGAGATAAAAATAATCTACAACCCATTTGTTGGATGCATTCTTAATTTTGCAGGAAGCGGAAAAATCATGGATACGGGCCAAAATGATCCGGCGGTTAAACGCATCGTCGCCCATCCCTTTTTGCAGAATCTTCAAAAACTCATCTTCGCTTAAAGGATCGGAACTCAGCATTTTCCCCATCGCCACATGCATCTTATCCTCGATAAACGTACGGATCTCCTCCATAAAAAGCTTTTCAAACAGCTCCGGAGAAACTTCTGCCACCAATTCGGCATAAAAATCATTCGTATATTCCATCTATCGTCCGCCCCCTGCTTTCTCTTACTTTGTTTTTACCTGATCTTATTTTATCCTGTTTAATTACCTGATCTATCTCCGCGTTCTTTTGCCTGATCCTATTTTATCTTGTCATATCTTTTTGATTTTTTCTTTCCTTTTGCCGGATCTCCTTTTGCTATTGCGGAAAATTTTGCCCGACTGTCTTTCGTTTCAGTTTTATTTTCTACGGAAACTTCCTCTTTATCCGTCTTTTTATCATTTACTGCCGCCTGAGGCGTCTGATTTGTTTTCTCTGATTTTACCGGAATCGCAATCAGTTTATTTTTCCCGAAACGAAGACGGAATTCATACCACAAACCGGTAGCCACAGCGATAGAAGAATACGTACCGCTGACAACGCCGACAATCAATGGCAGAGAAAAATCTTTAATCGTCGCCACACCAAATATATACAGCACAATGACCATAATTAATGTGGTAATGGAAGTATTGATACTTCTTGAAAGCGTCTGCGTAATACTTCTGTTGGCAACCTCCTTAACAGACTCCCTGTCTTTCACATGCGTATTGGCGATATTTTCACGGTACCGGTCAAATACGACAATCGTATCGTTGATCGAATAACCGATGATCGTCAGCATACACGCGATAAAAGTAGTCCCGACAGATATTCTGGTAAGCGCATAACAGGTCAGTACGATCAGAATATCATGAATCAGCGCAATAACCGCCGCGGACGCGAAACGCACGTCCTTAAACCGGAACCAGATATAGATCAGCATACAGATTGCTGCAATAATTACTGCCCAGAGCGCGTCGTTGCGCATCTCCGAACTGATCGTCGAACTGATACTTTCCGTTTCCATAGTATCTTCTGCTACGTTAAACTTTTCGATTAGCGTCTGATTTAACGTTTCTCTTTCTTCTAATGTAAGAGTACGCGTTTTGATTACAATAGAATTGGAATCCTGTACTTTCTGGATCTGAATGTCATTATCCCCCGTCACTTCCGATACTACCGGCACAATCTGAGCGTCAATTTCTTCCAGGGAGTAATCTTTTCCGAAATCTGCCGTTGTCGAAGTACCGCCGACAAACTCAAGGCTGTAATTTAACGCTCTGTTTTCTTTTGCCCCGTGTACGCCCATGCTGCCAAAACCGATTACGATGATCGCAATGGAAATTGCAAGCATAACATATCGCCTGCCAACAAAATTGATCGTCTTTCTCTCTTTCGCTTTACCGTACAATTTCGGATTCTGCGCTCCCAAGCCATGAAACGCCATCATTAAAAACCGTGTGATCACAAGCGCGGTAAACATGGACAAAATAATACCGATCGCCAGTGTTGCCGCGAAACCTTTGACTGTACCGGAACCGCGTATTCCCAAAACCGCAGCCGCTATCAACGTCGTAATATTCCCGTCCAAAATAGCGGATAACGCTTTCTGAAAACCTGCTTTAATCGCATTCTGCGTCGTTCTTCCCGCAGCAATTTCCTCACGAATACGCGCGAAAATAATGACATTTGCGTCTACCGCCATACCGATCGACAGGATAATACCTGCAATACCCGGAAGCGTCAGTGTAACGTCAAATACATAAATGACGCTGACAACCAATGCCGTATACAATGCCAGCGCAATCGCTGCCACAACGCCAGGCACCGCATAAAAGACAATCATAAAGATCATGACAATCACAAGTCCAATCGCCGCCGCTTTCAAACTGGTCGAAATCGCTTCCGTACCTAACTGCGCGCTGACTACCTCTGACTGCATTTCCTCTAATTCCACGGACAGGGATCCGATACGGATCGCCGATGCCAGTTCCTCCGCCTCTTCAAAAGAACCCATACCCAGAATCTGCGCCGTTCCTCCGGTAATCGCGCTCTGCACCTCCGGATTACTGATAATTTCTTCGTCATAAACGATTGGCAGGCGTTTTCCGACGTTCGCAGATGTGACATCCGCAAATTTCTGCGCCGCCTCATCCGTCAGTTTCAATTCGACAACATATTCGTTTGTACCAACGGAATTTTGCGAACTTACGGCCTGTGCATCCTCCACATCCGTACCCGTCATAAACACTTCTCCGTCCGGAGTCTGAAACTCCAGAGAACCCGGTTTTCCCAGTTCCTCCAGAATCTTATTTGCATCGGATACTCCCGGTATTTCTACTACGATTCTGTCGTCGCCCCGCTGATATACCTGCGCCTCCGTACTGTAACCTTCTACACGGCGTTCCAGCTTGTTGATCGTATCACTCATATCCTCTGCGGACGGGGCGCCGTTTACTGCCTGATAAGTAATACTGACACCGCCTGCCAGATCCAGGCCCAATATGATATTACGGTCTTTTCCGGCTCCGCCTGACGAAAGAATTGTAAATGAGTAATAAGCCAGTCCCGCTAAAATTGCCGCAATAACCACGATTACCGCGATACTCTTTCCTTTTTTCATTTCCTGTTTTCTTCCTCCTGCTTTCTCCTGCTTTTCCTCTCCATATTATAATGTTTCCATCTGCGCCGCTTTCAGCATGATCGCACATTCGATCCTTTTTTTCTGTAGCTCACAGCCGATTTCATAAACGCTGTTAATATCTTTATTAAAGTTATAGGAATTTGCCGCACAACCCCCGCTGCAATAAAACCGGGCAAAACATTCTCTGCATTTTTCTTTCGAATATACGTTACAGGTTTTAAACTCAGACTGAAGCGGCGTATTCTCCACACCGGTAAACACCGTTCCCATTTTAAACTGCTCTTTCCCGACAAACTGATGGCACGGATACAAATCCCCCCACGGCGTAACCGCCAGATATTCGGTTCCGGAACCACAGCCTGATAAACGTTTGGCAACGCACGGTCCACCCTCTAAATCTATCATAAAATGGAAAAAATGAAAAGCTTTTTCGGTATTGATCCGTTTTGCCATTTCCGCCGCAAGTTTATCATACTCTGCAAAAATCTGTTCCAGGTCTTCATCGCGAATTGCATACGGATCTTCCGGAGCCGCCACGACCGGTTCCACGGAAATCTGTTGAAATCCAAGATCTGCCAGATGCAGCACGTCTTCCGCAAAATCCAGGTTATTATGGGTAAAGGTTCCGCGAACATAATATTTTTCCTGATTCCGGCTGTCTGCAAACCGGATAAACTTCGGCACGATAATATCATAACTGCCATTCCCGTTCGGGAATGGACGCATCCTGTCATTGACCTCTTTGCGCCCGTCTATGCTTAATACCACGTTATCCATTTCGCGATTTGCAAATTCCATGACTTCGTCGGTGATCAGAGTCCCGTTTGTCGTCAACGTAAAACGAAACCGTTTGCCATGCAGTCTTTCCTGCTCCCGGCCATACGCAACCAGTTGTTTTACTACTTCAAAATTCATAAGCGGCTCTCCGCCAAAAAAATCTACTTCAAGATTTCTTCTGTTCCCGGAATTTGCAATCAAAAAGTCAAGCGCGGCTTTCCCGACTTCAAAACTCATAAACGCGCGCTCGCCGTGATATTCCCCTTCTCCGGCGAAGCAATACCGGCAGGCCAGATTACAATCGTGGGAAATATGCAGGCACAACGCCTTTACAACAGTCGGCCGTTTTGTTACAACCGATATATAATCCTCATATTCGTCTTCCGTAAACAACAGGCCTTCTTTTTTTAACTGTCCGATCTCTTCTATCGCTTCTTCGATTTCCCGCGGCGGATATTTCCCGGATAATATGGCGGCGATCTCCTCTTTTTCGTGCTTCTCATACAATGCAACCGCTTCATAAACGACCTCATCTACGACATGAACGGCGCCGCTGTTCACATCCAGAACAATATTATATCCATTGTTCCTGTACTGGTGTACCATCTTGCTCCTCGCTTTCCTTTTGACAGGCTGTTAATCAAACAACGCAAGACAGGCTGTCAAATCCGGCCTGTCCCGTACGAAAAGACCGCACGCGATGCATACGGTCCTTTTCCTTTTATGCTTCATTTCCTGCTTTTCCCAAAACTTTTAAAAACCCTGTGCTTATACTGTGAGATCCAGTGTGCTGATATAACAGAAATTAAAGTTTTTATTTGTTGCTGTGTTCGCAGCTCTGGTTTCCTACCGTACAGGATGTCTTGCAGGCAGACTGGCAGGATGTCTGACATTCTCCGCAACCACCTTTTTTTACTGTATTTTGTAATTTTTTCGTATTTAATGTTTTAATATGTTTCATTACGTTTTCTCCTTTCATGCATTTTTACACTTCATTATAGCATATCAAAACATTAATGAAAAGCTTTTTTTCATCGCAAAATGAAGTAAAATCAAAGCAAAACCGTAACCGGTCAGCTTACCATTCCCCCTACCGTGGACGACGCCACACACATAATTACCGTAAGTACGGCATGTTCCATATTTTCCAGCACATTATTTTTCATAATCACGGATACCGCAATCAGTATTGCAAAATACAGCACTCCCGCCAGAAATCCCCATGCAAATTTTTTTACTTTCATTTTTTTCCCTGCCAGAAATCCTCCCGTCAGGCCGCTGATCACATAGGTTAATATAATTCCGACCGTCACTACGCTTTCTTTTATTTCAAATTTATAGAGCAAAAATGAAAGAAAGAATAATAATACCCCGGTCAGAATATACATTATAAGCAGCACCGTTATCATTCCGGATAATGCGCCGGTTTTTTTGTTCTCCTGTACCTGTTCCATAAAAATCCCTCCTGGTTCTTTGTATATTGTTGCAGCATCTATACTGGGGTTTCCTTTTTATTTGATGCTTCCTTACACTAACATATGAGCGATACGGACTTTTTAGAACAAGCTGGCTCTTTTTTGGAAACTATTGCAAAACCACGCCAGATACATTATAATGAGCGGTAAGCAGCGCGGCTGTTTTACTGCCGCAGGCTGCATATAATGATTTTTTATATCGCGGAAAAAATAGTGCACTTTTCCGTGATGTAAAAAAAATATGAAATACATGAGGTGATTATTTTTGGACACTGGTGACGCGATACGTCTGCTTGCACTTATTATTTTGGTTATTTTATCTTCCTTTTTTTCCTCTTCGGAAACGGCGCTTACGACAGTAAGCAAAATCCGAATGCGCACTTTAGCGGAAAACGGGGATAAACATGCCAAAATCGTTCTTTCTGTTACTTCTGATACCGGTAAAATGCTGAGCGCCATTTTAATAGGAAACAATATTGTTAACCTTTCCGCTTCTTCCATTGCCACAACATTAGCGCTGAAATTATTCGGCAGTATGGGAGCAGGTATTGCCACCGGACTGCTAACGCTCATCATACTGATTTTCGGTGAAATTTCCCCTAAAACCTACGCATCTATTTACGCAGATAAAATTGCGCTGAAATTTGCTCCGTTTTTTAAGACTTATATTCTGATACTCACGCCGGTTATTTTTATTATTAATATTCTGGCGCATGGATTTTTGCGCCTGTTTCGTGTCAATCCGAAAGACGCCGTTCCGGCCATCACGGAAGACGAACTGAAAACAATCGTGGATGTCAGCCACGAAAACGGCATCATTGAATCCGAAGAACGGGAAATGATCCAAAATGTTTTTGATTTTGGCGACGCCCTTGCAAAAGAGATCATGATCCCGCGTATTGATATGGAATGTATCAGTATTGATAATACGTACGAAGAAATTATTCAGATATTCCGGGAAAATAAGTTCACCCGGCTTCCGGTTTACGAGAATACCACCGATAATGTCGTTGGTATTCTGAATATGAAAGACTTGCTGTTAGCAGAGGATACCACGCACTTTTCCATCCGCAGCTTTTTGCGGGAGGCTTATTTTACTTACGAACACAAAAAGCTGGCTGAATTGTTTATAGAGATGCGCAAAAACTCCATCAATATGACGATCGTTCTGGACGAATACGGTTCCACTGCCGGCCTGATCACACTGGAAGACCTGCTTGAGGAAATCGTCGGGGAAATCCGTGACGAATTTGACTTTGACGAAGAAGATACACTGACCCGCATTGGCGACGGAGAATACCTCGTACTCGGCTCCATGAATCTGGAAGACCTGGGCGACGCCCTGGATGCGCCGCTGGCCTCGGAAGATTATGATTCCGTCGGCGGATACCTGCTGGAACAACTTGGCCATCTGCCTAAAATCGGAGAATCCATCACAACGGAAAGCGGTATTTTCCTCCGTGTGGAAAAAATGGATAAAAACCGGATCGAAAAAATGTACCTGCGGATGCCGGAACAGGAAAACCAGGAAGAGAACGAGGAAGAATCCTGTGTAAAACAGAAATAAATCCTGTAAAAGCAGAACATAAATCCTGTGTAAACAGGAATAAACATTATAAATAAGGATAAACAACTCATCAAGAAAGGAAAGACCATGAACCATTTAATTATCCCTGAAAACTATCAACCGGAACTTAATTTATACGACACGCAGACCGCGATAAAAACTGTAAAGGATTTCTTTCAGAACCTGTTAGCGGAACGTCTGAATTTAATGCGCGTATCCGCACCGCTTTTTGTAGATCCATCTTCCGGGTTAAATGACAACTTAAACGGCGTGGAACGTCCGGTATCTTTTGACATTAAATATCAGGACGCCCGTGAGGCGGAAGTTGTCCATTCTCTGGCCAAATGGAAACGGTACGCCCTGAAACGCTACAACTTCTCTCACGGCGAAGGCCTGTACACGGACATGAACGCAATTCGCCGCGACGAAATCACAGATAATATCCATTCCCTGTTTGTGGACCAGTGGGACTGGGAAAAAATCATTACGCGTGAAGAGCGTACGATAGAAACATTACAAGAAACGGTAAAAACCGTTTACAAAGTACTGCGCAAAACGGAGAAATACATGTCTATCCGCTATGACTATATCCAGGAAATCCTGCCGCATGATATTTATTTCATTACTACGCAGGAATTGGAAAACATGTATCCGGAAGAAACGCCGTCGATGCGCGAATATTACCTTGCCAAAGAAAAAGGCGCTGTCTGCGTCATGCAGATCGGTGATAAACTTGCCTCTGGCCAGAAACATGACGGCCGTGCGCCGGACTATGACGACTGGAGTTTAAACGCGGATATCATCGTATACTATCCGGTACTGGACATTGCGCTGGAACTTTCTTCCATGGGAATCCGCGTGGACAAAGACGCTCTTTTATCCCAATTGGAAAAAGCCGGCTGCCCGGAACGCGCGTCGCTCCCGTTCCAGAAAGCGGTCATTGACGGCACGCTTCCATTTACGATCGGCGGTGGTATCGGCCAATCGCGTATTTGTATGTTTTTCTTAAGAAAAGCCCATATCGGAGAAGTACAATGTTCTTTGTGGGACAATGACATAGTAGAAGAAGCGGCAAAACATAATATCATTTTATTGTAAATTCAAACAGGGGAAACAACTTCTTTCCGAAGCGTTTCCCCTGAAAATCTTTTTATCCATTCTTATCCGTTTTCATTTCTACCTGTTTTCATACACATCAATTTCCAGGCTCTTAAACAATTCATTCATAGAATTTAACGTCAGCATCATAATCATGCTGCTTTTGATCTCCGTTTCCTCGATCACAAGTTTTTCATCAATATAAAGTACCTGCTGTCCCGGGTTGCCGATCTTCTTTCTGGCTGTTTCCAGAATTTTTCCAATGCGGTTGATATTTACTTCCGGAGGGCATATGTTAATAAAACCATTGATCAGCGTGGAAACGGAATTTACATATGCTGCAGTAGTAATATTGCTCATCTCCTGCATCACAGACACGTCCATATCATTCACATCTTCCAGGCCATGGATTTCTTTTTTATAAAAAGTATTAACCATACTGCTTGCAAAATCCACACTGATAATATGCAGCATCAAACCTTCCAGATCGCCTTCCAATCCAACCGACATACTGATTGCCGCCTGGTCTGTACCGCCCAGGATCTCGGCTACTTTGTCATAATCCAGCAATACAATATTCGGAATTTCAATTTTAACCACTTTATTCAGCATAGTGGCCAAAGCAGTGGCTGCATTTCCGGAACCGATGTTTCCGACTTCCGCCAATACGTCTACATGCAGTGCGTTTAATTCTTCTAATGATTTAATCTTCATGGCATCCTCCCTGCGGTTCATTTATATATTTTTCAAAAAAGTGCCGGCATCCGCCCACGCTATATTGATATCCGCTTTCCCATTATACCACACTACACCGGAAAAATGCACTAATTTTTATAATATTATAAATATTATACAGATTATACAGATGAAACTTTACAATTCACTCCGCACCATTCGAAAAGGCTCTTACAGCGTCTTTTCATAAACGGTTATTCCGGAGCGGTTTCCACATGTTTTGTATTGATAAACAGCAGCATAACAAAACTGATCACGATAATTACCGTCAGCACCGCATAAATATCTGCCATGTTTCCCCGCACAGATATCGCCATGCCGACTACGAAATAACTGCAGGAACGCAATACCAAACATACCAATCTGACAAAAGCCGGCCGGTCACTGTATGAAGATCTCTCTATCATTATGACAGAATTGGATTTTGCCCTCAAAAAGGCAAAAGTCCTGCATGACGGAAAGCAAAATCTTCTTCGGATCGGTATCTTCGACGCTCCGTATATCAATGATTTCTGGATCACCTTTTATAAAACCCTGCTCAAAATCGATCCGTCTTTGGAAATAGAAGTTGTCCGTGGGAATTTCACAGACCTTTACAACGATTTTGTCAATGAATTGTACGACCTGATCTTAACCCTGGACCATACGCTTTTAATGAGTAAATTTCCATTCTGCTATAAACGGTTATTCTACAGGGAATATGCCATTATCTACTCTAAAGATTCCGAGTTCGGAAAAATGGAACGTTTGGATTTCCGGGACTTTGATCACAAAAATGTGTATGTCGTTGACAACGAGCGAAATATCGAACGCGTCCTTTCGGAACTTGCTTCGGTCGGTATTCTGAACCCCAAAATCCAAAGAGTCAGCAATTCCCTTACCGTTTCCACCTATTTAGAAGCCGGAAACGGATTTGCCTTAATTGACAAAAATATTGTACAATACAACGATTCCCTCAGAGCCTTTTCCGGGGGCGGCTGCTTTTCCGGAACCTATGTAACGGCAGTCTGGCGAAAGGAATCGCTTCCCGTCCAAAAAATTATGGCGGCTTATGATAAAACTTGAAAAATGCGCGGTTTTGATATAATATTATAAAAAACTTTACAACGCTTCCACCTATGGAATGAACCTGATAAAAAGGAGAGTTATCAAACATGAGTAAGGAACTTGCGAAAACATACGACCCAAAAGGGTTAGAAGACCGCCTGTACCAAAAATGGGAACAGAATAAGTATTTCTACGCCGAGGCAGATCAAAATAAAAAACCGTTTACGATCGTCATGCCGCCGCCAAATATTACCGGGCAGCTTCATATGGGACATGCGCTGGACAACACCATGCAGGATATCCTGATCCGTTATAAAAGAATGCAGGGATACAACGCGCTCTGGCAGCCGGGTACCGACCACGCCAGCATCGCAACGGAAGTCAAGATTACTGAAAAATTAAAAGAAGAAGGCATAGACAAAGAAGAACTGGGCCGGGAAAAATTTCTGGAGCGCGCCTGGGAATGGAAAAAAGAATACGGCGGAAAAATTATTAACCAGTTAAAGAAGATCGGCTCTTCTGCCGACTGGGACAGAGAACGTTTTACCATGGACGACGGCTGCTCAAAAGCGGTGGAAACCGTGTTTGTGAAACTGTTTCAGGACGGATATATTTATAAAGGAAACCGGATCATCAACTGGTGCCCGGTCTGCCAGACTTCCATTTCCGATGCGGAAGTGGAACATGTAGAACAAACCGGGCATTTCTGGCATATCAACTATCCGATCGTGGGCGAAGACGGAAAATACGTACAGATCGCAACGACAAGGCCGGAAACGCTGCTCGGCGATACCGCCGTCGCCGTAAATCCGGACGATGAACGTTACAAAGACCTCGTTGGCAAAACGCTGCTGCTGCCATTAGTCAACCGTGAAATCCCGGTCGTTGCCGATGAATATGTCGACAAAGAATTTGGAACCGGCTGCGTAAAAATCACGCCTGCCCACGACCCGAACGACTTTGAAGTCGGCCTGCGGCACGACCTTACGCTTATCAACGTCATGAACGACGACGCTACGATCAATGAAAACGGCGGAAAATATGCGGGAATGGAACGCTACGAAGCGCGCAAAGCCATTGTAAAAGATCTCGAAGAACTGGGACTGTTAGTAAAAGTCGAAGAACATGTCCACAATGTCGGCACACACGACCGCTGCAAAACGACGATCGAGCCGATGGCGAAACAACAATGGTTTGTAGCCATGGAAGAACTGGCAAAACCGGCGATCGAAGCGATCAAAACCGGGGAACTTAAATTTGTTCCAGAACATTTTGACAAAATTTACCTGCACTGGCTCGAAAACATCCGCGACTGGTGCATTTCCAGGCAGCTCTGGTGGGGACACCGCATCCCTGCCTACTACTGTGCGGAATGTGGGGAAATGGTCGTTGCCAAAGCCGCCGACGCTCCTCATAACTGCCCGAAATGCGGCCACGCAGAAATGAAACAGGACGAAGACACGCTGGATACATGGTTTTCTTCCGCCCTGTGGCCGTTCTCTACACTCGGCTGGCCGGAGCAGACGAAAGACCTCGATTACTTCTATCCGACCAGCGTGCTCGTAACCGGATATGATATTATTTTCTTCTGGGTTATCCGCATGGTATTTTCCGGATATGCACATACCGGAAAATCTCCGTTCCATACGGTACTGATTCACGGCCTGGTGCGCGATTCCCAGGGACGTAAAATGAGCAAATCCCTCGGAAACGGCATCGACCCGTTAGAAGTAATCGACAAATACGGCGCCGACGCCCTGCGTCTGACGTTAATGACCGGCAACGCTCCGGGAAACGACATGCGTTTTTACTGGGAACGCGTGGAAGCCAGCCGTAATTTTGCCAACAAAGTATGGAACGCTTCCCGTTTCATCATGATGAACCTGGGAAACGAAACCTTAACTGAACCGACGGAAGCAATTTTAAATATCGGCGACAAATGGATTTTATCGGAGGTCAACCGGCTTGCGAAAGAAGTTACCGAGAATATGGATAAATTTGAACTCGGTATCGCCGTACAGAAAATATACGATTTCATCTGGGATGAATTTTGCGACTGGTATATCGAAATAGCCAAAACAAGAATTTATAAAAAAGAAGAAAACCCTGTTTCCGCGCAGACGGCGCTGTGGGTATTAAAGTCCGTACTGACCGACGCCTTAAAACTCCTGCACCCGTTCATGCCGTTTCTTACGGAAGAGATTTTCTGCACGCTGCATCCGGAAGAAGAAACGATCATGTTAAGCGACTGGCCGCAGTACGCCGAAAAACGCGATTATCCGCGGGAAACGGAAATCATTTCCCAGATCAAGGAAATGGTAAAAGGCATCCGCAACCGCCGTGCAGAAATGAACGTTCCGCAGTCAAAGAAAACAAACGTATACATTGTGGCAAACGATAAAGAAGCTGCCGAAATGTTTGAAAACATGAAAAGTTCCTACCGGAACCTGTTCCCGGCAGGCGATATCATCGTGCAACAGGATAAATCCGGCATCAGCGAAGACGCCGTATCGATCGTATGCCTGCGCTGCGTTGTCTATATCCCGCTGGAAGAGCTTGTAGATATGGAAAAGGAAAAAGAACGGCTGTTAAAAGAAAAAGAACGGCTGACAAAAGAACTGGCCCGTTCCCACGGCATGTTAAAAAATGAGAAGTTCTTAAAGAAAGCTCCTGCTGAAAAGGTAGAAGAAGAAAAAAACAAGCTCGCAAAATACGAACAGCTTATGGAACAGGTGGCAGCGCAGCTGGCCTCGATCCTGTCATAATTTTGGAGCGGCTGAAAAATATCAATAAGACAACGCTCATAACTCAGAGATAACCTGAAATAAAAAACTCCCCGTCAGAAAATAATTTACCGTTAATAAATTCTTTCGACAGGGAGTTTTTTTCTATTATTTTTAAGCATATGCATCGAAACTTTTTGACGCTTTTAACAGATTTTTCTGGTTTAGGGCTTTATTGCTGTAAGTTTCAGCCGCATGATTTAACCGTTTCTGATAAGAGGTTATTTTCTTCTTATAAGTACTCTCATCGCCAAAGACCTTCATAAGGCTTTCATAAGACGACTCTTTCAAACGGTTGGTCCTGACTTTCAAATCTCCTTTTTCCGATACCGTAACTCCGATATTGTCCAGGTCGGCAGCCGCTTTTTTCGTCAGGCTCTTTATTTTTTTGCGCAGGCTTTTAATCTCCGGATCATCAATGTCTTCCGTAGATTCCATTAAATTATTATAAGTCTGTATAAATGCCGACACTTCGATTGCAGCATCTTCTTCTTTCTCCTTTGAAGTATTCTCTATTTCACGCAGCGCCTTTTTCAAAGCCTGCGTATCCGCCAGCGCCAGAGTATGTTTTTCCGCGCCGTTTCTGGTAGTTCCTTTGCGGTATTCCCTTGTCTGCCCGTAAAAATTTCTCAGATAAAAATCGGTTCCTTTTCCGTTTGCAGCGATATTTATTGTAGCCATAGCATAACCCCTTTTTCACGATACTGTTGCTTTTTTTGTCCTGTTATTCTTTCTTAATTATTCCGTCTTATATTTGTCCCATATTTATTTTATATAGGTATATTTCGGTATTTTTCCGGAAAAATTAACATCATTTTCATTTTACCTCCATCTTTCCTACCGTCCCCCGATAAAGCGCAAAGGCAATCGCCGCCGCTCCGGTTTCCGTCATCCAGAATGCATGCCAGACTGCATCCGGCCCCAGGAAGCGACTCAGTAAAAACGCCGCCGGAATAATAAATATGACATAACGCAGAGCGGAAATGACCAGGGATTTCGGTCCTTTCCCTAATGCTTCCAACGCTCCCGCCGATACGACGGACAGCGAGGAAACCACAAAACCGAAGCAAATGATACGAAGCGCCGGTATACCTGTCTGCACTGTAACCGGATTTTCCGTAAACATTCCCAGCAGGCTGTCCGGGATACAAAGACTTAAAACCATCCCGGCCGCCATCACACATACAATGGTAAGCGCCGTTACTTTATAAATCTTTCTCACACGCAAATACTCTTTTGCACCGGCATTGTAACTAAGCAGAGGACGCATACCCTGAATCGCGCCGTTCGCCGGCAAATACAGAAACGTCTGCAGTTTATAATAAATGCCAAGAACCAGCACATACGTCTGCGTATACGCTGCCAGAATAGAATTTAACGCGGAAATCAACAACGACGGCAGCGCCATATTCAATGTGGCGGGAATACCGGTCAGATAAAGCGACCCTGCGATCTGCCGGGTCGGTTTCATAAGTTTCAGGGACAGTTTCAGATTCGGCCTTTTTACCGCCCAGACTGTCAGATAAATTACCAGCGTGGAAAGCTGCCCGATATTTGTCGCCCAGGCCGCCCCCTCAATGCCCATTTCCGGAAACGGGCCGATACCGAAAATCAACAGCGGATCCAGCACGATATTTACAACACATCCGGTCAACAGACAAAATGTAGAAACGAGCATACGGCCGATCGACTGAAAAATCTTTTCAAAGGTGATTTCCACCGTAACGATCACGGAAAAAGAAAGTACGATTACGGCATAACGGACGCCAAAATGAAACACCGTTTCCGATTCCGTAAAAATCCCCAGAAAAGACGGCATTGCCAGTATCCCGAATACCGTAAGCAATACGCCGTGCACAATGCTGAACAGAATCCCCTGCGAAGCCGCCACGTCCGCATCTTTCTGTTTTCCGGCGCCTAAAGACATGGCGATTACCGCATTGACGCCGACGCCAAATCCGACGCCGATCGAAGTAACCAGATTTTGCACAGGAAAGACCAGTGACAGGGCCGTCATGGCTTCTTCACTGATCTTTGCCACAAAAATGCTGTCTATAATATTGTAAAGGGAATTGACGAGCATCGATAAAACCATAGGTATTGCCGCTGATACAAATAACGGCAGCACCGGTTTTTCTTTCATGTAATTTGGATTCATAACACTTTCCTCTCTTTTGTTTTTTCAGTCGTTTCCGTGCAAACTTTCCAGATGATTTTCAGCCGCCAGGTTTCCGGACGGTTTTGTCCGCTCATTTCCTGACTATTCTGAACTTTCGTTTTCCGTCCGGCTGTCTGTCATATTGTTTTCCGTCCGGCTGCCGGAAGCGTTGCTTTCCGCCTGATCATCCGCAACGTTGTTTTCTTTCTGGCTGCTGGAACTGCCGGCAGTCCCGTCCGGTATCTGCCGCCCCTCCGTATTCATTTTATAATTGTCTTTATAAATCAGTTCCGACACCGGCACTACCGTATATCCGGCGTCTTTTAAATTGGTAAGCAGCGTATCCAGAGCTTCCGCCGTATATTTTGCCCCGTTATGGCACAATATAATTGAACCATTGCCCAGATGTTTGTGGTTGCAGACCGTATCGATGATAGCATCCACGCCGTAATCTTTCCAGTCCAGGCTGTCTACATCCCATTGAATCGCGTAATACCCGCATTTTTTGGCTACCGTGATCACTTCATTATCGTAATCCCCATACGGCGGGCGGAACAGGAACATTTTGTATCCCGTCAGTTCCTGTACTTTTTGGGTGACACTGTCCAACTCCTCGGCAATCTCAGCATCTCCGAGCTGGCTCATATTTTTATGGTTCTGACTGTGGTTTCCCAGGTCGTGTCCCGCCGCATAGATTGCTTTGACATCGTCCGGGTAGGATTCCACCCAGCCTCCGGTCATAAAAAAGGTGACATGCACCTGATGTTTTGCCAGTATTTCCAGAATTTTAGCCGTGTCTTCGTTTCCCCATGCGGCGTCAAACGAAAGCGCCACTTTTTTTTCTTTTGTATCCACACAGTAAATCGGCAGTTCCCGGCCGTTTACCGTACTGCTGACCGGTATCGCCTGCTGAATCTGCGGTGAAAATTTAATCGCTCCCGTAATCAGGACTGCCGCACAGAGCGCTGCCATCACGATCGCTTTTTTATGGGACTTTTTTTCTATTTCAACCAATATTACATACCCCGCGCATTACTTTTAGTGCAATATATGCGCGAAAAACCGTATTTATTCTTTTTGGCGGATTTGCGGCGGATTTCCGGCTGCTTTTATTCCTGCCCGGCCTGCTCCAGCTGGGACATGCCGCCTTCTAAAATCAGTCGGTTCTTCTCGTAAATATCCTGGAACTGTTCCATTTGCAGAGGATTGATGCCGGTTCCGACCTCTATCGTATACCCCGGTCTGACATACTCCATAATAAACCAGTCTTTATAACCGGCATAGGCAGAGGCATACGGCGTTTTTTCCGCCACATAACCGCTGACCTCTTCAAAATACCGGACAATTTCTTCCGCATGCTCCGGTTCGTAGTCCAGATATTTCCAGTATATCACTTCTCCCTGCGTATGATAAGCGAGAATCAGTTGAAAATCATGCTCCCTCGTAAAATCGTAAACTGCTTTACTCTCCGGTGCAGTAAGCGGAGCCTCTCCCACATAATCGCGCGGCGCCGGCGTCGTATACCCCTGTTCAAATTTAATTCCGCGCGCGATCTCCCATCCTGCCGGAAACTGAAGATTGAGATCTGTACCGGCAATATTGGCTTTCCAGCCTGACGGATATGGAATCTGCGGATAACCGGCGGCAATCTGCATGGTCCGTCCCAGATATGTTTCGTTTTCCTCATCGGATAATCCCGATACCTGTTCCAACACACCGTTCACGAGATCCACTCCGTCCGGATTTACCATAGGTGCCAGGTACAGGCTGTAGGACCAGAAAAGTTTTGCGGCTGGTACCGTAAATAATTCATTACACCCACCGTACGCTTTAGCAAAACTTTCCGCAAACTTAAGCAGTACAGGCGTTGTAATCCATTCGTTCGCATGGAATGAAGCATTGTAAAACACTTCCGTTTCCCCTTTGCCAATGCGCATGTAATAAATCGGTTTCCCCATCACACTGCTGCCGATATTTCCTGCTTCCAGATAAGGATACCTTTTTTCCAGCCCTTCCACAATACATGCTGTCAGAAAAGAAGTATACTCTACTTCCTCGGAAACCAAAGGAAACGGCAGCGGAATCACAAGCATAGTACCGATCTGGATTCTGTCCGGATCCAGCCCGGGATTGGCAATCATGACTTTCGGCAGAGGCGTCTGGTATTTCCCCGCAATCTGCCACAAAGCCTCGCCCTCTTCTACACGATGCCAGACATATCCTTTTAAATAAGGCAGCAACCGTTGCCAGACATCCCTGTCTACCACTGGCTGCTGCCAATCCCTTTCATTTGTATCTTCTTTCAAAAAATGTTCCACTGCTGCCTGCGTTGATTTCCCAAGCCTGCCGTCAATCTTCACATCATAACCGGCTCTGTGCAGGGCGAGTTGAACATACTTCACCAACACGCCGTCATCTCCAAAATAAAGCGGACCCGGGTATCGTATTCTGTCATTTTTCATTTTCCATATCCTGCGGTACTTTTACTTACCACATAATATGAAAAATGCTGTAAAACGTGTATCTTTATTCCTGATGCGATACATCAGTCAGGTTCAGATAATGCGTACCTTTATTCATGGCGCAGCGCGTCGATCGGGTTCAGGTTTGCTGCTTTGTAAGACGGAAGCATCCCGAATACGATTCCGATTACCATGGAAAACGCGACTGCCGCAATCACAGACGGTACACTGATAGCCACCGGAGTGTCGCTGAGCCTGGAGATCACTTCTGCAAGAACAATACCGACCACGACGCCAATCACTCCGCCCATACTGGTCAGTACGGCTGCTTCTGTCAGAAATTGCGCCAGAATCCGGTTTTTCCGCGCGCCGATCGCCTTTTTCAAACCGATTTCCTGCGTACGTTCCGTTACGGATACCAGCATAATATTCATAACTCCGATACCTCCGACAATCAGGGAAATTCCGGCAATCCAGATCAGCATCATATTTGTGGAAGAACTTAAATTCTGTATATCCCTGGCCTGTTCCAACAAATCTTCCGCTTTATATTTAATCGTCGTATCTTCCACGTTAAGATTCTGGTTCAAAATTTCTGCCGCCGCTTTTCCGGCAGTCGTCATCGATGCCGTATCTTCCGTCTGCAATACCAGATTCTGCGGCTCGTCATACCGATAAACGATCGGCCAGGCCGCTTCCGTAATAAAAACTTTTCCGCTGCTGTCCGTCTGGTAAGTTTCGTAATCCTCCATAGAATTGATGACCGGCTCAAACTTCATGCTTTCTTCCACTTCACCGATCACGACAAACGGTTCCCCGCTGATCTCAATTGTTTTTCCCAGAGCATCTTCTCCCTGGAACAATGATTTGGCCGCGTCGGTATCCACAACCGCCACTTTCCGGTAATTCGTATAATCGCTTCCTGTGAATCCCCTGCCGGATACGATACGGTAACTGCAGCTGTCAAAATACTCCTCTCCGATTCCCATCATAATACCTCCGGAAAGCGCATTATTCAAATAATATACGCCGTCATATACCTGCCTCGTCCGGTATAAAGCCGCGGATCTTACATTTGCAATATCCTGTACCTGCTTCAGCGTAGCTGCCTGAATGACCGGGACACCGTCCGGAATACCGTTATACTCTATTTCATAACTGTTGTCACCCTGGAACAACTGGACTTTTACTTCGTTATTCCCGGAACCGATCAGGTTCTTCTCGATCTGTTCATTCGTCCCTTTAATTGTAGATACTATCGCAATAATTGCGGCAATACCGATAATAATTCCGAGCATTGTCAGAAAGGAACGCATTTTATGGCTCCAGATGCCCTGAAATGCCAAACGGATATTTTCTACCATTCTTCCAATCCTCCCATTCCGTCATCCTGCGATACCGCCATACCCTCTTTTGCTCCGTTACCATAAGGAAATGCGATTCTGTCGTCTTCGCTCAGACCTTTTTTTATCTCGATTGCTTCCCCGTATATAATCTTTCCGGTTTCTACGTACTGTTTTACCAATACGCCGTCTTTTTCTTTCATAACGTAAGAATTGCCGTTTTCTTCCCGCACGTACGCTTTTTCCAGATAAATACCAGCGTTTTCTTCCCCTCCTGTCGTCAGAGCAAGATCCAGATACTCACCGTTTACCAAGCCTTCCGTATCCTCGATATACGCCGTATAATCATAATAAGATACGTTCGGATTCCCAGCTCCGCTATAGGAATTGTTTGTTGACGGATATTCCGAAATTTCGGTAATTTTCGCTTCAAACGTCTTGTTGGATTCCCAGGATGTCGCTCTTACCGTCTGGCCTGGTTTAACTTCCCCAAGCATTAATTCGCTGATACTGCCTCTAACGAAAAGACCCTCGGATCCGGTAATTTGAATCAGCGGAACGCCCTCGCTCCTTGCCGTTTCTTCGTCATTGATCTTTGACACCACACCGTCAAATTTTGCCGTTACTGTTCCCGACTCAATTTTTTCTACCATTTGGGACAATTCCAATTCTGCTTTACGCCTGTCAAAATCAAGTCTTGTAAGCTTTTCTTCCGAATCGGCAATCGCCTCTGCAAGCTCCTGCGCCGTATATGTTATGACACCCGGCTCCTCCTCCAGATCCTGAAAAGGATCCTCCGGTTCCGGTTCGGGTTCCGGCTCGGGTTCCGGTTCCGGTTCCACGACAATGATTTCCTGTCTTGTCTTAATTGCCCAACGAGCGTTTTCATCGGATATCTGAGGCAGCGACTTTCCGTTTACCTCCCAGGAATAAATCACCTTTCCGTCTTTTTTGTTTCCTTTATGCACCTCGAAAATTGCTGTATATTCTTTTTCCGCCAGATAATTGAAATAGCTGCCCATGACAAACGCATCTTTTGTGCACAGGAAACGGAACGGATCTTCTGCAGAACCGTCACCCTCAAAAGCTTTTGCCGTATCGGTGATATACTGATACGCATCCCCCGATTTTTCATCAATTCCGGCTAGCGGATCTTCCGGTTCTGGTTCCGGTTCTGGCTCCGGTTCTGGTTCTGGTTCCGGCTCTGGCTCCGGAACAGGATCCGGTTCCGGTTCTACCGGTACGGTCGTCCGCAGCTTCTCAAGATTTTTCTGTTCTATCGCAATATCGTTCAAAATCTGCTGTATTCCAAGCTGTTTGATCTCCAACTGCAGTTCTTCCCCCGTCATATCAAAAGACAGGAGCGGAGTTCCTTTCGTAACCGCCTGTCCCTCCTCGACAAGTACTTCTTTTATAACATCCCCGTCAGCAAGAGTCACTTCCTGCGAACTGTCGTTTGTCACCATTCCGGAGCTTGTCATTTCATCTCCCCAGTATCCCCAGTTTAAGTCAGATACAGAAGCGACTTCGACTTCTTTGCTTCCGTTCTTCATTTTTCCCCAGGCATATCTGCCGCCAAATACGGCCGCTACGACAATAGCCGCAACAATAATAATTGGCAGAATCCTTTTTTTAAACATCAGACACCTCCGCTTCCTCATTATCCGTATAAAGCTCACCGTCAATGATACGAATCACCCGTTTGGCATTTGATGCAATCTTCGCATCATGAGTAATCATAACGATCGTCACGCCTTCTTCATTCAGTTTTTGGAACAGTTCCATCAACTGTTCTCCGGATTTGGAATCCAAAGCTCCCGTCGGCTCATCCGCAAGCAGCAGCTTCGGATTATTGACCAATGCCCTTGCAATCGCCACCCTTTGTTTTTGTCCTCCGGATAACTGTGTCGGTTTAAATGTCACACGTTCTGCCAGGCCTACCCTTTCCAGAGCCGTCGTTGCCATCTGTACTCTTTCTTTCTTCTGTATTCCCGCATAGCTGAGCGGCAGCATCACATTTTCCAAAGCCGTCTGGCGCGGCAGCAAATGAAAACTCTGGAATACAAATCCGATCTTTTGCAGTCTGAGATCCGATAACTCCCTGTCTTTCTTTTTTAATACGTCTTCTTCTTCTAAAAGGAACTCTCCTTTTGTCGGCAAATCCAGACATCCGATAATATTCATCAATGTCGTTTTCCCGGAGCCTGACGGCCCCATAATTGCCACATATTCTCCGTCTTCCACCTGCAAAGATACGTCTTTCAGTACCGGAACCACCAGTTTATCCTGTTGATAATCTTTGTAGATATGATTTAATTCCAAAATCACGCCCGGTACCCCCTATTCTTCGATAAATTCACCGCCGTCTGTCATTCCGCCGCCGTCTGTCATTCCGCCGTCGTCAATTAATTCACCGCCGTCTGTCATTCCACCGTCGTCGATTCCCATACCGTCAGAATAATCGCTTTCAGTTTCAGATGAATACATCGGTGAATCATAATCCACTTCTTCCAAATCCGTAACCGTAGACACGCCTTCATACAAAGCTTCCATCGGCCATGCAATATAATCCTCTTCCGTTAATCCTGACAGAACCTCATATTTATCCAGATTCGCGTCGTATTCTCCCAGTACCACCGTGCGTTTCTCCAGACGTCCGGTATCATTATTTCTGGCCCATACATACGCTGATACGCCGGTCATATTTTTGTTTTCCGCGTTGTCACTTATCATGGTCATAGCTTCTGAGCCGCTTACTGCGCCTTCCGTCACCGCCGGCGCTTCTTCCATGCCGCTCACCATGCTTTCTGTCACTGCCGGCGCAGTTTCCATAAGCGGCATTTCTTCCATGCCGCTGATATCACCTTCTGTCATTGCCGGCGCCGCTTCGGCGCCTTCCATAACAATGTAGCTGCTAAGCAGCCATATACCGTCTTTCTTTTGATTCTGTCCGTTATCCAGTTCCATATACACATGCTGTCCCAGCATCAGGCCGTCTGCTGAATCCAGCGTTACATAAAACGGGTATTTAGAGGACGAAGTAACGTCCGAATCGGAACTTGACACATACTCCATGTTTGAATTGGAATTTTCTGCATTATCGCGGTCAATTTTATTTAATTTTCCGGTCCAGGTCTGGCTTTCATCCACACGAGAATAGATAATAACCGACGTTCCTTCCGTCAAATCCCAAATATTCTGCTCATTGACCAATCCTTTTACACGGTAATCCCCTACCGCGAGTATTGATATATAAGGACTCGGGTTCCCATAATTATCAGTGCCCTCTTCGTTAATGCTTTTTATAACGCCTGCAATTTTGCTGACAACGGTTGCCTCGTTGATCGTTTTCTGCAGTTCTTCAATCTGAGTTTCCGAACTCCTGATTGAATATTCGGATTCTTTAATAGACGCCTGAATACTCTGGATCTCCGTCATATAATTAAACTTTTCATCTTCGGATACGGCATCCATCTGCTGCCGCAGAGAGGAGATCTGGCTGTTATAATTACTGATCTCATTTCTTGTCTGTTCCAGGCTTAACTGTTCCGATGCAAGCTGGTCTTCCGTTTCTTTCGTTTCGTAAACAAACAACGGCGTGCCTGCTTCAATCACATCTCCTACCGCGACGAAAAGTTCTTTCACTTCTCTGTCCTGGCTCTTTTGTATCTCTTCCTTTTCCTGCGACTCTACCACGCCGGCATAACGGTTCTGCACTCCGGCAGAGTCATTGACCAGGTTGGACACTTTTTCTACATAAACTTTATCTTTACTGCTTCCGCCTGCCACGCCGCCGGTCATAAAATACCAGACACCTGCCGCGCATGCTGCCGCAGCAGCGACCACAATGATAATAATAATCAGAATTTTTTTCTTCTTCAAAGCCTTTTCTTTCCTCCTTCTACAGCGGCATTTCAGGTGTTCTTTTCCGGCAAAACACACGATCTTTCGGCTTATTGCCTGATCTTCCGCAAACCGCCTGATTATTTTCCGCCGGACAAAAGCGGGTATCGATCTGTCATCCCTTTCACCATTCCTTTTACGTCTTCTGCCGCCGCATCGCCCTCTTTGACCATGCGGGCGATTGCTTCCGCAACCACATCCATATCCTCTTCTTTCATCCCACGCGTCGTTACCGCCGGAGTCCCCAGACGGACACCGCTAGTAACGAACGGAGAACGCGGATCGTTCGGAATCGTATTTTTATTGCAGGTAATATTGACAGAATCCAGCATTTTTTCCAGTTCTTTGCCGGTTACGTCATATTTCCTGAGGTCAATTAACATCAAATGGTTGTCCGTTCCTCCGGACACAATCTGGATGTCCCTTTTCATCAATCCGCCGCATAACGCCTGCGCATTTTTTATGACCTGTTTCTGATATTCTTTAAAACTCTCGCCCAGCGCTTCTTTCAGGCAGACTGCTTTTGCCGCGATCACATGCATCAAAGGGCCGCCCTGTATTCCCGGGAAAATCGCTTTATTAAAATTGTATTTTTCAGCCGCCTCTTTATTTGCCAGAATCATGCCGCCTCTTGGGCCGCGCAGCGTTTTGTGCGTCGTCGTCGTTACCACGTCCGCATACGGGATCGGCGACGGATGAAGACCTGCCGCTACAAGACCGGCAATATGCGCCATATCTACCATCAGGACGGCGCCGCATGCATCTGCAATTTCCCGGAACTTTTTAAAATCAATCGTTCTGGCATAAGCGCTTGCGCCTGCAATAATCATTTTCGGCCGACAGTCCAACGCAATTTTTTTCACTTCGTCATAATCAATAAACCCGTCGTCATTCACTCCGTAAGGAACAATATGGAAATAAGAACCGGAAAAATTGACCGGGCTGCCATGTGTCAGATGCCCGCCGTGATCCAGATTCATTCCCATCACGGTATCCTGCGGTTTTAAAATTGCAAACTGTACCGCCATATTCGCCTGTGCGCCGGAATGTGGCTGAACGTTTGCATAATCGCAGCCAAACAACTCTTTTGCACGGTCTATCGCCAGCTTTTCCACCACGTCCACATACTGGCAGCCGCCGTAATATCTTTTTCCCGGATACCCTTCGGCATATTTATTTGTCATAATGCTTCCCGTTGTTTCCATAACTGCAGGACTCACCCAGTTTTCTGACGCAATTAGTTCAATGTGATCGTTCTGCCTGTTCATTTCGGCTTCTATGGCCTCTGCTACTGCCGCGTCGGTATTTCGAATCATGTTTATATCCATTTTTTCTCCTCTTTTCTGTTATTTACCCAATTTTTTACTATTGCATTATATCTGACTTTAAATTTCTTTTCAATATACGTCAAATATTTTTCATATTTTATTTTCCATATTAAAAGAAAATTAAGAAACCCTTCAAAAAAATAAGAATTATTTCATTGACATTTTTTTCAAAAAGGACTATTATCACAACAATTTCGATAAAAACATACCAAGGAAATATACCGTTACACAACCATTATAATTGTTTGTAGCATCAAATATGCAATTTGTAAATATAGTTAATGTATAAATAAGTCAGTATAAATAAGTTAGTGTAATCTAAATCAGTGTATATCATGAACAAAAGTTTATTTTTATTTTGGAGGTGCGTTACAGATGAAAGCGAACAAGAGTATACAGATCCTGAATCGCTTTTCCTTATTATTTCATTTTCTCTTATCCATATCCGTCTGCTTCTGTATTGAATGGATTTCCAGACATTCCTTTACGTCCGCAGCAGCATTTGCCGTATATACGCCGTGTACGTTTTTATACAACAGCGCCCTGATTTTTCTTTCGCTGCTGTTTGTATATCCGTTTCGGATCCGTGCATTTCTGCGCTTCTTTATTTGTACGTTCTGGCTGATCCTGGGAATTACAAACGGTGTAATTCTGGCAAACCGGGTCACGCCGTTCAATTTTACGGATTTAAAAATGTTAAAAGACGTGTTTGCTTTAAAAAACAATTATTTTTCCACACTGCAAATGGTACTGCTTTTCGCGGCGCTGGCGCTGCTTGGCGTATTCCTTTTGTTTTTTGCCGTGAAAGGACCCCGGTTTCAGGGGAAACTTCAACGGTTTCCGTCGATCATCTGCATCATAGCGGCTTTTGTCCTTCTGCCGACTGCCACCTCCGCCGCCGTGTCGGCAAACGTGCTGTCCGATTACTACGGCAATCTGGCCCAGGGATATGAAGAATACGGTTTCATTTACAGTTTTTCTTCCAGCGTTGTGGAACGTGGAATGAAACATCCAAATAATTACAGTGAAAAAGCGGTTGCTTCCATCCGGAAAAAAGTGGAAAAAAATGTAAAAGGCACCGCTTTAAAACAGGAAGATATGCCGAATATTATCTGCGTACAGTTGGAGTCTTTTGTGGATCCGTCAGAATTTACTTTTTTAAAAACTTCCAAAGACGCCTGCCCGAATTTCCGTTACTTAAAGGAAAACTTTTCCTCCGGATACCTGACGGTTCCCGTAATCGGCGCCGGAACGGCCAATACGGAATTTGAAGTACTAACCGGGATGAGCATCGAATATTTCGGCCTCGGGGAATACCCGTACAAAACAGTCATGAAAACACGAAGCTGTGAAAGCATCGCTTCCGACCTGTCTGCGCTCGGTTATCGGACGCATGCGGTACATAACAACGGCGGCAATTTTTACGGACGCGCCGAAGTATTTTCCCAATTGGGGTTTGATACTTTTATCAGCGAAGAGTTGATGGACGCAACGGATTACAATGAAATGGGAACGTGGGCAAAAGACGCGATTCTTAGCGGTGAAATTGAAAAATGCCTGGATTCCGGCGACGGTTCTGACTTTGTGTATACGATCACCGTCCAGTCCCACGGAAGCTATCCGGAGCAGAAAATATTTGAAAATCCGGAAATTACCGTAAGCGGCGGCCAGACGGCCGCGGAAAATAACCAATGGGAATATTACGTGAATGAAATCTGTGAAGTAGACCGGTTCATTGGCAATCTGATCGACAGATTATCCAAACGCGACGAAAATACAATTGTCGTCTTTTTCGGAGATCACCTGCCGACAATGGGACTCGAAGAATCTGACGTTGCCTGCGGAAACCTGTATTGCACGGAATATGTTACGTGGAACAACTTTGGAATGGAAAAAGAAGACGCCGACCTTACCACCTACCAGTTAATGGCAAAATTGACCGGCAGTATCGGTATCCACGAGGGAACAATCTTTTCCTGGCATCAGTATGCCGACGCGGCAAATCTGATTCCTGAAAAATCAACGTTTTCCGGAGGCAGTCTGCTTTCTCCGGATACCGGAAGCCTGTACAAAAGAAATCTGGAACTGCTGCAGTATGACCTGCTCTATGGGGAACGGTACTGTTATAAAGGAGAGGATTTGTTTCCTGCTTCCGATCTGGAAATGGGCGTTTCCGACGTACTCATACAGCGCGTACATACAAATGCGGAACGGGGCATTGTCAGAATTTACGGAAAAAACTTTACGCCGTCCAGCAAAGTTTACATAAACAATGCCAAAGTATCTACAACCTATGTCAGTGATAAATGTCTTCAAATCAGCCTGGGCGGCGGCATCAAAAACGGCAGTATTCTGAAAGTGTGCCAGGTCGGTTCGGGCGATACGATATTCCGAACTTCCAATACATGGAGATACAGCACACCAAATGACAATATTCCGAAACACAGTACCTCAAATAACAATATTCCGAAATACCGTGCGCCGGCTGCCTGATCCGCCTGTATGGCAGCTTCACTCTGACAGTATCGCCCGGAGCCGGTCAATCTGCCGCCCGGTTTCCTCATATCCCTGCCAGTAGAGCCGACCCAGTTTTTCCATATCTTTTTCCAGCCGGCCGGCCGTTACCGGCGTTGACGGCGCAATCACATAGATACGCCCCTCTTTTTCCAACTGTTCCAGTCGGCTGCACAAAACATTGTACCTGGCATTGGATTCCAACAGAGCGGATAAAAACTGAGGATAGTTATGATATAACACCTTTTGTATCGCTTCCATTTTGCCCGGTTTCTCCGGTTTACGGTAGTCACGGTCGCGAGTGCGGACAACGATAATCTTCGAAAATCCCTGTTCCAGCGCCCAATCTAACGGAATCGCAACCGAACATCCTCCATCCAGATACGGGCGGTTTTCCACCATTACCATTTTCGACACAATGGGCATACTGGCAGAAGCCTGGATTGCATGCCACATATCCCCACAAATCCCTTTTTCCAGATAAGCCGGCTGACCGGTAATGCAGTCGGTTGCCACAGCTACAAACCGCCTGTCCTGGCGCATAAACCGTTCCAGATGAAACGGATCATTATTGCGGGCGTCGTCAAATACAAGATCAAAACCAAATATTCCCTTATTTTTCCTCAATGCTTTCCATCCGACATAATTGCTGTCATGACGATGCGACAGATTAAACCGGCTCGCCCGGCCAATCTGCCCGGCCACATAATTAAACCCGTTCATTGCCCCGGCGGATACCCCGACCGTACACTGCAAATTAATCCCTTCTATCATCAGCCGGTCCAGCACCCCTCCGGTATAAAGGCCGCGGAACGAACCTCCCTCTAAAAGGATGCACCCCGGCGTAACCCGCTCCACGGCATCGCCTCCCGGCAATGTATGTAATCCGGAATATATTTTCTTCTTTTTCATTACACGAAACCTCTCCTGAAATTTTTATTTCTCCCCCTTAAAACCAGCAATCCCGCAATCATCAAAAGCGCAAAACAGACACCGAATAAAAACCCTGCCTGCAGATTATCC
Organism: Eubacterium sp.; assembly: GCA_022796875.1. GTDB lineage: Bacteria > Bacillota > Clostridia > Lachnospirales > Lachnospiraceae > JAAWJJ01. The sequence goes on from JAAWJJ010000021.1 coordinate 36,403, forward strand.
CCAAAGTACGCAGAAACCGCACCGGTAATTGCCGGACCGGCGCCGCATCCCAGGTCGCCCGCCAGCGCTAACATTCCGAAAAGAGCAGTGCCGCCTGACGGCAGCCGTTCTGCCGCAATCGTAAACGTTCCCGGCCACATGACCCCGGTTGCAAACCCCGCCGCTGCACACGCAGCCAGAGAAACGACAGCCTGCGAAGAAAGTCCGAGAACGATATAGCAGCCCGCGCACAGAACAGCGCAAAACATCATAAACCGCCATAAATATTTATCTTTTCCTTTCTTCCCGTACCAAAGGCGTTCCGTTCCTTTTAATACCGCAAACAGACATGGCCCCAGCAGATCGCCTGCTTCTTTTGAAACATGCAGGCCACTTTCCACAAAATCCGAAGCCCATTGCGCAATCGCCATCTCGCAGGAACCTGCGCAAAACATAAATAAAATCAACAGCCAGAAAATACCGCTGCCCGCCAGCTTCCGAAATTGCGTCCCTTTTCCCTCCACAGGCAGCTGATATACCGGAACTTTTAAAAAATAAACGGCGTTTGCAAGCGGTAATACTGCCCATAATACTGCCAGAAGCTTCCAGTTCGCAATCCCTGCAAATTTAAAAAACAGCGTAGAAATCACGATCACCAGCGCACTGCCCCAACAGTAAAAAGAATGGAGCATACTGACCGCTTTGTCTTTGCGTTCAATCGGACAGGCCTGTACAATCGGCGTCAACAGCACTTCCGTCAGGCCGCCGCCGCTGCCGTAAATCATAACGGCCAGTAAAAGTCCCCAAAACGGATTCCCGAAAAGCTCTGGCAAAACTGCCAGGCCGCCGATCCCGAACGCCGCTAAAATATGCGCCGTCACGACACATTTCCGATATCCGATCCTGTCCGCAAAACCGGACGCGAACAGATCCAGTAAAATCTGAACGGCAAAATTTGCTGCAATCAGCACGGAAATCTGTGATAACGTAACATGGTATTCCGTCTGAAACGTTACAAATAAAAGCGGTGCAAACGTATTAATCAGCGATTGAATGATATAACCGATGGAAGCCGCCCTGACGGTTCCCTGGCAATTCTTCTTATCCTTTGCTTCCATATATTTTCCTTTCCTGCAAATATCATTTATTATATAGTATTCCGGGTTTTCTTGCAAATTTGCCGGTCAGGGACAGTCAAAATCCGTACCCACCGGAAACGGTTGCAGACTATCCCGTTTGGAATACACTTTAAGATCTGGTCTGCTTTTAAGAAGCAAAACGTTACAATAGGAGGAAAATCAAATACAAACGCGCTTATATAAGCCGCCGGAATTGTAAAAAGCCACATAAAAAGATTATCCACCACAGCCGCATATTTTGTCACGCCGCCTCCGGCAATAATTCCGCCCTCAACCGGATATTCATAACAGGTGCCAACCGTCGTAACGCTTAAAACGGTCAGAAAGCCCACGGCAAGTATTTTAGTTTCTTCCGGCACGGAATAAATACTGATAATCATATCTTTGAATAAAAACATCAGAACTCCGGACAACGAGCCGATAATCAGGAAAATAACCTGCATCGTTTTTGCATAGGACCTTACCATATCCAGTTTGCCCTCTCCGATCGTTTTTCCGGTCGTAATAGACGCAACATTGGCACAAGCCATTCCAAAAACCGCAAAAATCTGAAATATGATCGTTGCAATACTGTTTGCCGCAATAACCGTAACGCTGATATGTCCTAATATTGCAGTCTGGGCAGCCTGGGCTACTCCCCATAACATTCCGCTTATTACAATCGGCGCAGACGTCTTTACATAATCGCGCAAATATGTAAAATCAAAACGAAACAGTTCTCCCAGCTTCATTTTCAATTTTTTATCTACCACCAGGACATAACACAAAATAATCACTAATTCCACTGTCCTGCTCACTAACGTAGCCACAGCCGCTCCGACGATTCCCAGTTCGGGCGCTCCAAAATTACCGTAAATAAAACAATAATTCAGGCATATATTTATACAGATCGTGCTGACCGACATGACCGTACCGATCATTGCCGTTTCCACACTTTGCAAAGAATACATCAGGGAATTGGAAACAGAAAAGATCAGATAAGTCCAGCAGATGACTGACAGATACTGCACGCCTTCCATAATTACGGTCTGGTCATTTGTAAAAACAGACAGCACCTGAACCGGCGCAAATCTGGTAATTGCAAAAAACACAATTCCAACCAGAAATCCCGATTTTACTCCCACATTAATGATCTTTTTAATCGGTTCCGTCCTGCGCTGCCCCCAATACTGGGAAGCCAGCACTACAATGCCCATACCGATTCCGGCGGCAATCTGCTGCAGGATAAACTGAATCTGATTTACTAACGTAGCGCCGGAAAGCGCCAGTTCCGTATAAGTTCCCAGCATGATATTATCGGCCATATTTACCGCCAGCGCCGCCAGCTGCTGAAGCGTAATAATCAACAGCAGCGGAAAAAAAGTGCGGTAAAAAGTCTTGTCCTTTGTAAATAATCCAAAATATTTTTTATCGGTATCTTCCGGAAGCGGCACATATTTTGTTTTCCCCATAGTTATTGATCCCCTTTCAATTTTTCGTATCATAAATTATCGCATAACATCATTTGCATTTCTTGCATTATAAAGCCATTTTATAGTAAAATATCTCCAAAACCAAAATAAACAAACCTGTTTTTCCAGGGTTGCTCTCAGACGGAAAACTGACGAAAATATCATCATTTTATAAACGGAGTAAAAATTATGCAAATTTCGAACATCCCAACCGATGAATCCTCACGTTCCACGCTCTCTTATGGAACGGACACTTTCCCGTTTGTCTGCTACACCGATGAAATCGCAGAATTTCCCGGTCAATATATCGAATGGCACTGGCACAGGGAATTTGAATTTGTCCTTGCCATAAAGGGGAACATATCCTGTAAAATTGGAAATCAGGCCATATGCCTATATGAGGGAAACGGACTGTTCATCAACAGCGAAGTATTTCATCAGTTTACAGCCGAAAAACATGGTACGCTGGCAAGCCTTATTTTTGCTCCGGAATTTATCGCGTCACCGGATTCCGCCTTATTCTCAAACTATGTGTATCCGTTTTTATCTTCCGATCTGGACAGTATCCATTTTGACCGGGAAAACAGCCGGCAAAATGCCGGCCTGCAGCTGATCAAACAAGCCTGGCATCTGGCCTCGGAACATACCTTTTTACGGGAACTGCAAATCCGGAATAAGATATCCCTGTTATGGGAAACGCTGGCCGAAACTGCCCAAAACCATTTGACATCCCCAAAAACCCGTGAAAATAAACGCACACATTCCCGCCTCCAAAAAATGCTGGAATATATCCACAATAACTACTTTGAACAAATCACGCTAAGCAGCATTTCCGCATCTGCAAATATCAGCCAGAGCGAAGCGCTGCGCTGTTTCCATGCATGTATTCAGACCACGCCCATAAACTATCTGAATGGCTACCGGCTGCACCGGGCAAAAGAATATCTTATATCTTCAAACGATACGGTCACTTCCATTGCGGCTGCCGTCGGATTCGAAAGCGTTGGATATTTTTGCCGTGTTTTTAAAAGCAAATACGGGTGTTCTCCAAACGTATTCCGGGATTCATTTCAGCGAAACCAGTACGGAAACCATGAGCGACAAGATCAAGCGTATGCCAAAGAAAAATCAAATGAAATTCAGGAATGGTCTTAACAGAAACAAAAAATCTTTTTGACCGCTTGACAAATCCTTTCATTTCCGTTATTATATAACAGTGATATATAACACCGTTATAAACGAGGTAAGATGATGAGTGAAGCTGAAAAAACAACATTAAACCTGATTCATTCCGCCGCCATGCAGGAATTTCTGGAAAAGGGTTTCCGGTCCGCTTCCCTGAGAAACATTGTCAAGACGGCAGGCGTGACGACGGGCGCTTTTTATGGCTACTATGACAGCAAGGAAGATTTGTTTGAGGCGCTGGCAGGCGAACATTATAACTACCTGTTAGACCGCTTTTGCAGAGCTCAGAAAAAATTTGCAGAAATTCCGGCGGAAGAACAACCGAACTGCCTTACCTCTGTTTCCGGTGAGTATATGTATGAAATCCTCCTGTACGCCTATGAACATTTAAATGAATTTAAACTCCTGCTTTGCTGTTCGGAGGGAACGCGTTTTTCAAAACTGATTGATGAAATGGTGGAAATAGAAACAAAAGGAACACACGATTACTTAAAGGTTCTTGAAAAACTGGGCAGGCCGTCGCCGCCCATTAATGAACGGTTAGAACATATCCTGATTACAGGAATGTTTCACACTTTTTTTGAATTAATTATACACGAAATGCCGCTGGAAGAAGCCAAACACTATCTGAAAGAAATGAGGGCTTTTTATACTGCCGGATGGATGAAAATTATGGGACAGTAAGGCTCTGTTAAAAGGGAACGTAAACAGGGTATCGTTCCGTCATCTGAATAGATGACAGGACGGCACCCTCATATTTCGCTCGTATGTTAGTTTTATCTAACTCCAAAGCATTGCAACTAACCAAAAAAGGATATTCGAGGACTCCTGTTTTGCCCTCATATCATAAAAATGTATTTAAGGAGGTTTTTCTATGAAAAAACAATCTGATCTGTCAAGATTGATGCGTTATGCCGGAAAGCATAAGATACTGACCATTCTTTCCTGGATATTGTCCGTAGTAAGCGCGCTGTTGGCTCTTGTGCCTTTCTGGTATATATGGCGTATCATCCACGACATACTGGAAGTTTCCCCGGATTTCTCACGGGCGGGGAATGTCACATGCTATGGCTGGTCTGCCGTACTGTTTGCGGTTATTTCTATTCTTGTTTATATAACTGCTCTGATGTGTTCGCATCTGGGCGCATTTCGGGTTGCCGCCAATATACGCAAAGAACTAATGCAGCATATTGCGGCCCTGCCGCTCGGAACAACGGAAAAATACGGCAGCGGCAAACTGCGCAGAATCGTGAACAGCTCCAGCGCTGCCACGGAAAACTTTCTCGCCCACAGGCTGCCCGACAAAGCAGGCGCGATTGCCACGCCCGCAGGACTGCTTTTCTTACTGCTTGCGTTTGATTGGCGGTTAGGACTATTAAGCCTTGTTCCCGTTGCACTCGGGTTCCTGATCATGATGAAAATGACCGGGAAAAACATGGAGCAGAGAATGGAGCAATACCAAAACGCCCTTTCCGATATGTCAAATGAAGCCGTTGAATATGTAAGAGGCGTACCCGTAGTAAAAACTTTCGGGCAGACAATCTTTTCCTTTAAACGCTTTAAAGACGCGATAGACAATTACGAAACCTGGGTAATCGCCTATACAAAAGGCCTGCGCCTGCCTATGATGTTCTATACAACCGCAATCAACAGCGTATTCGCATTTCTGATTGCCGGAGGGATTCTTCTTACAGGAGGCGGCATAACAAATGAATTACTGCTAAACCTTATCTTCTATATCATAATAACGCCTGTGATCGGCACGACGCTCACAAAAATCATGTTTATGAGCGAGGACACCATGATTGTAAGCGACGCAATCCACAGGATTGATGAAGTGCTGAATGAAAAACCATTGCCTGAAAGCCGGGTAAATAACGTACCGTCCGATCATTCGATTATATTCGAACACGTTAGTTATAGTTATAAGGGGAGCCCGACAGGGCGGGAAAATGCCCTGAACGACGTATCCCTTTCTATCAGGCCGGGACAGACGGCAGCGTTAGTCGGCGCGTCCGGCAGCGGCAAAACGACCCTTGCAAATATCGCGGCAAGATTTTTTGACCCACAAAAAGGCCGTATCCTGATCGGAAATGTCGACATACGCGATATTCCAAAAGAAACATTGACGAATAACATATCTTTTGTATTCCAGAACAGCCGCCTGCTCAAAACGTCCATACTGGAAAATGTACGTATGGCAAAACCTGGCGCCACACGGAAAGAAGTCATGGACGCCCTGAAAACCGCCCAGTGCCTGGATATTATTGAAAAGCTGCCAGATGGCATAGATACGGTTGTCGGCACAGACGGAGCATATCTGTCCGGCGGGGAACAGCAGAGAATAGCGATCGCCCGTGCAATTTTGAAAAACGCGCCGATTCTGATTCTGGACGAGGCTACCGCGTTTGCTGACCCCGATAATGAGGTGCGCATACAACAAGCCTTATCCGCCCTTTCAAAGGGAACGCTTTCCGGGGATAACCCGACGTCGGAGCCTGCTTTTGCAAAAACGGAAACGGCCGCATATACTGCTAAAAAAACAGTAATTATGATCGCGCACAGGCTGTCTTCCATCACAGACGCGGATTGCATTTATGTGCTTCAGGACGGGAAAATTGCCGAAAGCGGCACGCACGGCGAACTGATCGGGAAGAACGGCATATTTGCAAAAATGTGGAAAAACTATTCCGAAGCGGCAGAATGGCGTCTTTCTTCGGAAGATGTCCCAAAAACCATGAACGGAAACAGGAAATTGGAGGGAAAGGCATGATGAAAACATTTTTGATTCCAAAATTACAAAGACGCTTTGCGTTATCAGAACAGGGAGCTGCCGATTTGATAAAAGGCTGTATTGCCTGCGTCGCACAGGATATCTCTTTTATGCTCCCTGTCGGGCTTCTCTATTACTTTGTCATGGATATCATGAACGGAAATATGAACAAAAGCCGCGTCATTTTTTATGCGGTTTCCGCTTTGGCCTGCTTATTCCTTATATTTATTATAACCCGGTTTCAATATAACACCACTTATCTGGCGACTTATGTGGAAAGCGGCGTAAGGCGTATATCCTTAGCGGAAACTTTACGTAAAATCCCGCTGTCTTTTTTCGGAAAAAAGGATCTTGCGGACCTGACAAATTCCATTATGGGCGACTGCGCCACGCTGGAAACGGCGTTTTCCCACTATGTACCCACTTTGGCAGGTTCCCTGATTTCAACAACGTTGATTGCGATCTGCCTGTTTGCCTTTGACTGGCGCATGGCTCTTGCGGCGGTTTGGGTTCTGCCGGTCGCCTTTATAATTACATTTTTTTCCGCCCGCATACAGGAATATTTTAACCGAAAATCCGTAGCGGCCAATGTCGCTCTCGAAAACGGCGTGCAGGAGTGTATCGAAAATCTGCAGGACTTAAAGGCGAATAACGCGGAAAGAAACTATCTGAGCGGACTTAACAAAAAAATTGACGCTGTGGAAAAACGGCATATCATATCAGAACTCGGAACTGCCCTTTTCGTCGTATCTTCCCAATTGATATTAAAGTTTGGGATTGCTACGGTTGCGCTCGCAGGCTCTGCTCTGCTCGTTCGCGGAGAGATTGATATTCCTCTGTTCTTCCTGTTTTTGCTTGTGGCTTCCAGGCTGTATGCCCCTCTTGAGGGTGCGCTGCAAAATCTTGCTGCGGTGATCTCTACCAAAACGAACATAAACCGCATGAACGAAATCCTTGACCATCCGGTCCAGACAGGCAGCGACAGACTGACAAATAAAGGCTATGACATTGTATTCGATCATGTGGGATTTGCTTACAATACCGGGGAAACCGTACTGAAAGACGTTTCTTTTACGGCGAAACAGGGAGAAGTTACCACCCTGGTAGGGCCGTCCGGCGGCGGCAAAACGACGGTGTCGCGCCTTGCCGCGCGGTTTTGGGATATCAACAAGGGAAAAATCACAGTCGGCGGTATGGATATCTCGAAAACAGATCCGGAAACTTTATTGTCGCTGTTCTCTATCGTGTTTCAGGATGTGACGCTGTTTAACAATACGATCCTGGAGAATATCAGAACAGGAAGAAAAGACGCGACAGATGAAGAAGTAATTGCAGCGGCAAAACTGGCAAATTGCGAAGAATTTGCCGCAAAACTGCCGGACGGTTATCATAGTATGATCGGCGAAAACGGCTGTGAATTGTCCGGCGGTGAAAGGCAGCGCATTTCCATCGCCCGCGCTTTCCTCAAAAATTCTCCGATCATTTTGCTGGACGAAGCAACGGCAAGCCTTGACGTAGAAAACGAAACCCTGATACAATCCGCCTTGTCAAGGCTGATTAAAAATAAGACCGTACTTGTGATCGCTCACCGTATGCGTACCGTAAGCGGCGCGGATAAGGTAGTTGTGCTCTCCGACGGCTGCGTTGCCGAACAGGGAACGCCGGGGAAACTGATGCGCACAGGCAGGATTTACCCACATATGGTAAAACTGCAGATGATGAGCCGGGAGTGGGGAATTTCATAACGATATCACTGATGTTCTTTTTATATTGTATAGCTTTGATGTAACCAGAATATACTAAAATACTGTCATACCATACCGGGCTGTCTTTACATCTTTCTGTCAATCCGTTATAATATGATTGCAACAACATATATTATACGCAATACGTATTATATACAATACTATCTGCAATATGATCAATAAAAAGGCGGTGAAAGGATGGTTACAGAAATGACGCTTGACGAATTAAAACAGGTAACGATTGATTACTACGTAAATCTACAACGTATCAAAAAAGCAAATACCGACCATAATCCGGAATTAGAATATCAGTTGAAAATTTATAAAAATAAGCTATCCTCTTTAGGTATCCCATCTGAAGAATATGAAATGTAAACAAAAAATCGAACAGGCGGCGTTGACTGGCCGCCGCACTCCCCTCCCGGCAGGAGGGGATTTTGTATGTTCCGAATTAAAAACCGGCGAGGCTTACGCCACACCGGTTTTTAATTTTATTTTGCCGTTTTACATACAATTCTCACATATGACACTTTTTTATAATCCTTTGTTTACCACACGTTTTACATAGGTCGTATGCAGCAGTTCATGCGCTTTATGGCTGCCCGGTTCTCCAAGGTACGTATCGTACAATTCGATAATTGCCGGATTCTCATGGGATTTGCGGATCTTGTTCCCCTCGTCCAGCCCGTACAGCACTTTCGCACGTTCCGCACGGATGTCTACCGTATTGCGTACGCTGCCCGGCTGCTGCGGCTGTCCGCCTCCGTTCACACATCCGCCCGGACAAGCCATGATCTCAATAAAGTGGTAGTCCGCCTCGCCTGCTTTTACCTTTTCCAGCAGCGTCCTTGCATTTCCAAGGCCTGACGCTACCGCTACTTTTACCGTCATGCCCGCTACGTCGTAAGACGCTTCTTTGATGCCCTCAGTGCCGCGGACATCTGTAAAGTTCAGCTGCGCTAGCTCTTCCCCGGTCAGTTTTTCTACCGCCGTACGCAGAGCCGCTTCCATAACGCCGCCGGTAGCTCCGAAGATCACGCCTGCCCCTGTTCCAAGGCCTAACGGCAGGTCAAATTCTTCATCCGGAAGCGACAGGAAGTTTATGCCTGCACGCTCGATCATCCGCGCCAGTTCCCGGGTCGTGATCGCGATATCCACATCCGCTACGCCTGCGCCGTTCTGGTCTTCCCGGCCGATCTCAAATTTCTTCGCCGTACACGGCATCACGCTGACAACGACAATATCCTCTTTCGGGATGCCCTCTTTTTCCGCATAATAGGATTTTGCAATAGCCCCGAACATCTGCTGCGGAGATTTACACGAAGATAAGTTCTCCGTCATATCCGGGAAGTAATGTTCACAATATTTGACCCATCCCGGAGAACAGGAGGTAATAAGCGGAAGCACGCCGCCGTTCTGTACCCGGTCAAGAAATTCGTTCGCTTCTTCCATAATCGTCAAGTCTGCGGAAAATACCGTATCAAATACTTTATCAAAG
>JAAWJJ010000022.1 GCA_022796875.1 Eubacterium sp.
CACATGTGAATTCGGCGAGCGGCGAATTGCGATCATGAATCATAGATTCATGATATAATGAGCGCAAGCGAGAAGAATCACATGTGAATTCGGCGAGCGAAAGGTATACAAAAGACAGAAAAAGCGAAATAGATTGGGGTGACATGAATGCAGAAAAAAGAAATGATCGCGATGCTTTTAGCGGGCGGACAAGGTAGTCGGTTGGGAGTGTTGACGGCAAAGGTTGCAAAACCGGCGGTTTCCTTTGGAGGAAAGTACAGAATTATTGATTTTCCTCTCAGTAACTGTATCAATTCCGGTATCGACACCGTTGGAGTTTTGACGCAGTATCAGCCGTTACGGTTGAATACTCATATTGGTATCGGAATGTCGTGGGACCTGGACAGAAGAAATGGCGGGGTAACGATTTTGCCGCCGTATGAAAAGAGTTCCAACAGCGAGTGGTATACGGGGACGGCGAACGCAATTTATCAGAATCTGAATTTTATTGATAATTATGATCCGGAATATGTTCTGATTTTGTCGGGTGACCATATTTACAAGATGGATTATGAAGTAATGCTTGATTTTCATAAACAGAATGATGCGGACGTTACGATTGCGGTTATGCCGGTTCCGTTGGAAGAAGCCAGCCGTTTTGGGATAGTCGTAGCGGACGAAAGCCGCAAGATCAGCGAATTTGAGGAAAAGCCGGAACATCCGAGCAGCAATCTTGCTTCTATGGGAATCTATATCTTTACGTGGTCCGTGCTCAGGGAAGCGTTGGTAAAACTGAAAGAGCAGGAAGAGTGCGATTTTGGCAAACATATAATTCCGTATTGCCACGAGAATAAGAAGCGTTTGTTTGCATATGAATATATCGGATACTGGAAAGACGTCGGTACGTTAAATTCTTATTGGGAAGCAAATATGGAACTGGTAGACATTGTACCAGAATTTAATCTATATGAAGAGTACTGGAAGATCTATACGAATCAGGACAAAATCGCTCCGCAGTTCGCTGGAAAAGATGCGGTAATTGAACGGAGCATTATCAGTGAAGGCACCGAAATTTACGGAAAAGTGTATAACAGCGTATTAGGTGAGGGAGTATATATCGGGGAAGGCAGCGTCGTACGCGACTCGATTATTATGAAAGAAACCTATATCGGAAAAAATGCAAATATTACAAAAGCGATTATTGCGGAAAACTGTATTGTAGAAGATGACGTGCAGCTCGGTGTGGGAGAAGAAAAACCAAACAAATTAAAAGAAGGCGTGTATTCTTCCGGTCTGGTAACGGTTGGAGAAAATTCCGTGATTCCGAACGGGGTTTCGGTAGGCAAGAACACAGCGATTTCCGGGGTTACGACGAAAGCGGATTATCCGGACGGCTTATTGGACAGCGGAGAATACATAGTAAAGGCAGGTGACAGGTAATGAAAGCATTAGGTATTATTTTGGCAGGTGGAAACAATTACCGCATGCAGGAATTGTCAAAGAAAAGGGCGATTGCAGCAATGCCTGTTGCCGGCAGTTGCCGTTGTATTGATTTTACGTTGAGTAACATGTCAAATTCAAGGGTATCCAAAGTGGCGGTTCTGGCGCAGTATAATGCCCGTTCTTTAAACGAACACCTGAGTTCTTCCAAATGGTGGGACTTTGGACGGAAGCAGGGAGGATTGTTTGTGTTTAATCCGACCGTGACGCCGGAAAACGGTTTCTGGTATCAGGGGACCGCAGATGCGATGTATCAGAACCTTGATTTTTTAAAGAAATCGCATGAGCCGTATGTGATTATTGCAAACGGCGATTGTGTGTACAAAATGGACTATAACGCCGTTTTGGATTACCACATTGCGAAAAATGCAGATGTAACCGTTGTCGTAAAAGATCTTCCGGTCATTGATGATCCGAGCCGTTACGGATTTGTGAAAATGAATGAAGATTTGCAGATCATTGATTATGAAGAGAAACCGATGGCGGCGTCATCCCGGACGATCTCCGCAGGCATCTACGTGCTCCGCAGGCGTCAGTTGATCGCCATGCTGGAAAAATGTGCGGAAGAAGAACGCCATGATCTGGTCAAAGATATTCTGATCCGCTATCGGGGCGTGAAAAAAATATTCGGGTATAAAATGACGGATTACTGGAGTAATATTTCATCCGTAGAGTCTTATTACAATACAAATATGGATTTTTTAAAACCGGAAGTACAAAGATATTTCTTCAAAAGCGGCGGGGCAATTTATTCAAAGGTTGACGATTTGCCTCCGGCAAAGTATAATATTGGTTCAGAGGTACACAACAGTTTAGTGTCGAGCGGATGTATTATAAACAGCAAAGTGGAAAATTCCGTATTATTTAAAAAAGTTTTTGTAGGCAACAACTGTGTAATAAAAAATTCCATCATTTTAAACGAAGTTTATATCGGCGACAATACCCATATTGAAAACTGTATTGTAGAGAGCCGTGGGACTTTGAAATCAAACGCTTATTACAGTGGCGAAGATGGTATTAAAGTTGTTTGTGAACATAACGAAAGGTATGTTATATAAAAAAGCGTGTATTTATGCATGAGAAAGGGGCAGGCAAATGCAGATTACAGATGTACGCGTGCGTAAGATGGAAAAAGACGGAAAAATGAAAGCGGTAGTATCAATTACAATTGACGACGAATTTGTAGTGCATGACATTAAGGTAATTGAAGGCGAAAAAGGCTTGTTTATAGCAATGCCAAGCCGTAAGGCAGCAGATGGTGAGTACAGAGATATTGCGCACCCAATTAATTCTGAAACCAGAGAAAGAATTCAATCACTGATTCTGGAAAAATATCAGGCGCAGCTTGAAGCAGAACCAATGGAATAATGTGGTTGAGAAACACCTTTTTGGGGTTTCTGGTTGTAGTGTACAATGGAAAGTTTTTTATGCTTTCTGATGTCATGAACTGAAAAAAACTGCTGTGGTATGGAATTCCATGCTGCAGCAGTTTTTTCGCCTTGCAGGATTTGGACACAGGAAAGGGAAAGGATTATGTATTTGATCGTCGGGTTGGGAAATCCTACAACAAAATATGAAAAAACAAGGCACAACATGGGGTTTGATGTGGTAGACGCCATAGCCGAAAAATATAATATAACGATCGGAGAAAAAAAACACCGCGCGATGTGCGGAAAAGGCGTGATCGAAGGGGTGAAAGTAATGCTGGCCAAACCGCTGACGTTTATGAATTTAAGCGGGGAGAGCGTTTCTTCGATCGTGGACTATTATCATATCGAACCGGAGGAAGAGATGCTGGTAATTTATGATGATATTTCCCTGGCTCCCGGGAATTTGCGGATTCGTAAAAAAGGGAGTGCGGGCGGGCATAACGGCATCAAAGATATTATCGCGATGCTCGATACCGATGTGTTTGCCAGAATTAAAATCGGGGTTGGAGAGAAACCGCCGCACTGGGATCTGGCGGATTATGTGTTAAGCCGGTTTCCAAAAGAAGACAGGGAACTTGTTGACGGGGCGATTGACGAGGCGGTAAAAGCGGTGGCCCTTATTGTACGGGGCGAAACTGACGAAGCAATGAATTTATTTAACAGGAAAAAGCAATGAGAGCATTTTTAGAACCATTACGGCAATTAGGCGGGATTGCAAACAGTAAGTCCACACTGAAGAGAAAAGGAATTGTGCAGGTTTCCGGCTGTATTGATGCAGGAAAAGCGCATATTGCGTATGCGTTATCCGAAAGATCCGGGCCGGCGCTTTTAGTCACTTACAATGAACAGCGGGCCAAAGAACTGGCGGAAGAGTATCGTTTTTTTCATAAAAACACTTACTATTATCCGGCGCGCGACATTCTGTTTTATCAGTCGGATATCAAAGGAAATCTGCTGACCAGTGAAAGGATGTCCGCGTTAAAAGCGGCGATGGAAAGTCCGGACGCCGTTCTTGTAACGACGTTTGACGCATTGATGGATATTCTGCTTCCGCCGGAAAAGATGAAAGCGGCGGTCCTTACTCTGGAAGAGGGCGGTATTCTTGACCTGGAAGAGTTTGCCAGGCAGCTGGTGCAGATGGGTTATGAAAAAAACTATCAGGTGGAAATGCCAGGGCAGTTTGCGGTTCGGGGCGGCATTTTTGACATTTATCCGCTGACGGAGGAAACTCCGGTGAGGATTGAGCTGTGGGATGACGAGATCGATTCGATCCGGTATTTTGACGTGGAAAGCCAGAGGTCGCTGGAAACTGCTGAAAGAGTGCAGCTGTTTCCGGCCGGCGAACTGGTGTTGGAAGAGAGCGAGTTTGCGGCGGGTCTGGAACGGATGGAAAAAGAAGCGGACCGGCTGTACGTAACGTTCCGGAACGAAATGAAAACGGAGGAAGCGCATCGTATTAAGACATCTGTTGCTGAAATTACGGAGTATGCCCGCGCGGGAAAAAGCGCCCGCGACCTGGAAAGTTATATCACTTATTTTATACAGGAAAAAGCCGGACTGTTGGATTATTTTGACAGGGATACGACGTTTGTTTTTCTGGATGAACCGGTGCGGCTGTTAGAAAAGGGGAAAGGCACGAGCCTGGAGTTTCAGGAAAGCATGGAACACCGTCTGGAAAAAGGGTATCTGCTGCCGGGGCAGGCGGATGCGCTGCGGCCGTTGGAAGAAACGGCCGCAAGACTGTTGTCTTATCGCTGTATAGCTTTAAGTACATTGGATGCGAACGCGAAAGAACTGCCTGCGCGGGAAAAAGAAGCGCTGCAAATGAAAAGTATCAGTCCGTATAACAACCAGTTTGAACTTCTAATTAAAGATTTGAAGCAGTATAAAAGGAAGAAATACAAAGTTATTTTACTGTCCGGTTCCACTGCCCGAGCCAAACGTCTGGCAGCGGATTTACTGGAAGAAGGCTTAAACAGCTTTTTTACGGAGGATTATGACCGCGTGGTGCAGCCGTGCGAGGTGATGGTCGCATATGGGAAACTGCGCCGGGGATATGAATTTCCTGATGCGGCACTTGCAATTATTTCGGAAAGCGATATATTTGGGGCGGAAAAGAAAAAAAGGAAGCGGAAAAGTTACGAAGGGGAGCATATCGCGGATTTTTCGGATTTAAAAATCGGCGATTATGTCGTGCATGAAAATCACGGACTGGGAATTTACCGCGGAATTGAAAAAGTTGACATAGAAAAAACGCAGAAAGATTATATCAAAATAGAATATGCCAAAGGCGGCACGCTGTACATTTTGGCCACGCAGCTCGAGATGATCCAGAAATATGCCGGAGCAGAAGCAAAAAAACCGAAATTAAACCGTTTAGGCGGTCAGGAATGGGGAAAAACAAAGATAAAAGTACGCCAGGCCGTAAGTATAGCGGCCAAAGAACTGGTGGAGCTCTATGCCCTGCGCCAGCAGCAGGAAGGCTATCAGTTTGATGAAGATACCGAGGCCCAGCGGGAATTTGAGGAACGGTTTCCGTTTGAAGAAACCGAAGACCAGATTGCGGCGATTGAGGATACCAAACGCGATATGCAGTCGAAAAAGATCATGGATCGTCTGATCTGCGGGGACGTCGGGTTCGGGAAAACAGAGATTGCGATCCGCGCGGCATACAAAGCGGCACTGGAGGGGAAGCAGACCGTTTTTCTCGTACCGACGACGATACTGGCGCAGCAGCATTACAATACGTTTACGGAAAGGATGAAAGATTCTCCGGTGAATATCGAACTGCTTTGCCGTTTCCGCACATCGGCGCAGCAGAAAAAAAGTATTGAACGTCTGAAAAAGGGTCTGGCGGATATTGTGATCGGTACGCACCGGGTACTTTCCAAAGATGTGGAATTTCATGATCTCGGGCTGCTGATTATTGATGAAGAACAGCGGTTTGGAGTGACGCATAAAGAGAAAATAAAAAAACTGCGGAAAAATGTCGATGCGCTGACATTGACGGCGACGCCAATTCCGCGGACGCTTCATATGAGCCTTGCGGGAATCCGCGATATGAGCCTGCTTGAAGAACCGCCAATGGACCGTGTGCCGATCCAGACGTATGTCATGGAGTACAATGAAGAAATGGTACGGGAAAGCATCTGCCGGGAACTGGCAAGAGGCGGGCAGGTATTTTACGTATATAACCGTGTGAACCGGATGGAGGAAGTGACGGCGAAAATCCGGCAGCTTGTGCCGGAAGCCACGGTTGCTTTCGCAAACGGACAGATGCGCGAGCAGGAACTCGAACGTATTATGGTGGATTTTATCAACGGTGAACTCGACGTTCTCGTATCCACGACGATTATTGAAACCGGAATGGACATTGCAAACGTCAATACGATCATTATACAGGATTCTGAAAACCTGGGGCTGTCGCAGCTTTATCAGCTCAGGGGGCGCGTCGGCAGGAGCAGCCGTACGGCGTACGCGTTTTTCCTGTACCAGAGAGGACGTCTGTTAAAGGAAGTGGCGGAAAAACGCTTGTCTGCGATTAAAGAATACACGGAACTCGGCAGCGGGTTTAAAATCGCCATGCGGGATCTGGAAATCCGCGGTGCCGGAAACCTGTTAGGGGAAGCTCAGCATGGGCACATGGAAGCGGTAGGGTACGACCTGTACTGTAAAATGTTAAATGAAGCCGTGAAAAAAGTCCGCGGAATCGAAGTCGAGGAATCTTTTGAAACGACGGTAGACATGCGTGTCGACGCCTATATTCCAATGGGATATATTAAAAACGAGCATCAGAAACTGGACATATATAAACGGATTGCCGGGATTGAAACGAAAGAGGAAGCGTCGGAAATGACGGATGAACTGATCGATCGGTTCGGGGAACCGCCGACTGCCGTATGCACCCTGATCCGCGTAGCGGAATTAAAAGCGCAGGCGCATAAGCTCTATTTTACAGAGATCGTGCAAAAGGGCGAGGGATTGAAAGCGACATTTTATGAAAAGGCGAAGATCCATCTGGAAAAGATTCCTCTTCTGGTGGAACAGTACCATGGCCGGCTGAAATTTTATGCGGATTCGCAAAATCCGTATTTTCTGCTGAATACTGTCCAGAACAGCAGGCAGGCGGAGAAAAATATTCTTGAAGTGGCGGAAAAATTTCTGGAAGAGGCAGGGATATTGACAGGTTGAGTATGAAATGTTTTGCGTATGATTCAGGTTTTATCTGCGCCAGTTAAAAATATTCGGCTTATGTTTTGTTACCTGTGCGGAAAAAAGGAAATTATTGATTAAGGAATTTTGTGACGCTTATGATGCGTGGATCTGTTACAGAAGATTCCAGAAAATCTTTGTCGCCAGTCAGGAGCAGGTCGGCATTTGAGGATAGAGCCGTCCTCAGAATAGGTCTGTCTTTAGGAACACGAATTTTATTTTCTGCTTCCATAGCTTCCTCAGGTGTTGGAATTACGTGAATAACCGGTAGAGCAGAATACAGGAAAGCCTCTAACTCCGTCATTTTGTCAGGGAACTTTTCCCTGAATTTGCGATGCAGTTCATCTATCACATAATCGCAGGTAAGCGGTTGGTATGGCGGAGAGAGCGCTTTCCTCAGAGCTGCTGAAGCTTTGCCATTTGGAAACAGCGCGGCAGAAATAAAAATGTTGGTGTCAATCATTATTTTCATTGTGTATCCTCCTCTCGACGGGAAGCTGTAATCCATTCAGCGACATCATCCTCACTCATTAATCCGGCTTTCTCAGATTCTCCTTTCATTTGTTCCTGGAGCCTCATAAGCGCATATACTGCGGAATTCATTACACGAACATTTGAGCCGTCGACAACGAAAGTTACTCTGTCGCCGGTTTCGATTCCAAGCGCGGTACGGACATTTTTGGGTATTGTTACCTGTCCCTTTGACATTACTTTTGCGTCATTTACAAATACTGTATCAGCCATAATAGCACCTCCTAAATAAGTAGTAGGAAAATAGGGATTTCCTACTACTAGTATATGTCGAAATCAGTTTTTTTACAAGTAGAGTTTTTAAGAAACAGAAAAAAGGATTGCTGAAACAGAAAAAAAGCATTATAATAACTGAGTTAGTAATAAATATACCGTGTGTTTTTTGTAAAATCCGTGATTGGGGTTTTACGGAAATGGCAGCACATGATAAAAGCAGGAGGAAATTATGAAGTTAAGAAAATTTACGGCGCCGGTTTTAGCCAGTGTGATTTTGGCGGCTGCAGCTATGTCCGGCTGTGGGAACGGTATAGATAAAAATGCGGTGGTGGCAACATTGGACGACCAGGAAATTACACTGGGATTTGCCAATTTTATGGCCAGATACCAGCAGGCAAGTTATGACTCCTATTACATCGGATGGATGGGGGAGGACATGTGGAGTAAGGATATTTATGGCAACGGCAGTACGTTTGAAGAAGATGTGAAAACCGAGATTATAAATAACATAGAAGATTTGTACGTACTTGCAAACCATATGGAAGATTACAATGTGGAGATCACAGAAGAAGATACGGCTGCAATGGAAAAAGCCGCTGATGAATTTCTGGCAAATAACAGCAAAAAGGCGATTTCGCAGGTAGGCGCCGAAAAGGATTATATCGTGGAAATGCTGCGCCTGCAGACGATTCAGGACAGAATGTATGAAGCGATCATTGCGGATGTAGATACGGACGTGCCGGATGAAGAGGCGGCGCAGCGGACGTTTAGCTATGTGCAGGTGGAAAGAGCGACGGCATCCCAGCAGGGAACAGCAGACGGAGAAACCGAGGGAGAAAGCAGTACAGCAGATGGAGAAACCGAGGGAGAAAGCAGCGACAAC
This sequence comes from Eubacterium sp., assembly GCA_022796875.1. Classification (GTDB taxonomy): domain Bacteria; phylum Bacillota; class Clostridia; order Lachnospirales; family Lachnospiraceae; genus JAAWJJ01. The sequence goes on from JAAWJJ010000022.1 coordinate 8,752, forward strand.
AATGCGACCGCACAGCAGGCGCTGTCAATTATGGAAGAAGTGCAGCAGGCGACGGAAGTAAAAGTATTTGCAGATGAGGCGGCAACTGATTTTGAAAGTGCGGCAGAAGACGCAGGGTATACGGTAAGGACGGCTTCTTACGGTTCTGCGGAAGATACCGATTCTTCTTTTCCGGAAGAGGTACTCAAAGCGGCGGACAGCCTGAAAGAGGGGGAAATTTCCGGGTTAATCCAAACGGATTCCAATTATTATGTCATTCGTCTGGACAGCGAATTTGACGAGGATGCAACGGAAAGCAAACGTCAGTCCATTATTTCGGAGCGCCGTTCCGAGAAATATACCGGTGTTTTGGACGAGTATAAAAATGACGTAAAATGGGAAGTCAAAGAAGACGTCTGGAAAAAAGTGAAATTTGACGAATTATTTACCATGACCGAAGAAACCGAAGACGACGGAACAGGAAGCGGCGAAACGGAAAATACAGGCGGCGATGGAACGGAAAACACAGGCGGCAGCGAAACGGAAAGTGCTGACGGCAGTATTTCGGATACGGAATAATAGCAAAAATTTCCGAATAAAGAGAGAAAAGATACAAAATGCAAAAATAGTGTGCTATGAATTGTAGCATACTATTTTTATATCACAGGAAAAACAGACAGGAAACGGAGGCTTGTCGTGAAACTATTATGGAACTATTTAAAAGATTATAAAATGCAGACTGTCCTGGCTCCGGCATTTAAAATGGCGGAAGCGGTTCTGGAACTGTTTGTACCGGTGATTATGGCGGCGATTATCGATGTCGGCATTGCGCAGGCGGATATGCCGTTTGTCCGCTCCAGATGTCTGATGTTAGTTATTCTGGCGGCTGCAGGACTGGGGGTATCCGTGACGGCACAGTACTTTTCCGCAGTAGCGGCCAGCGGGTTTGCCGCGAAATTGAGAAAGGCGTTATTTGAAAAAATACAGTCGTTTTCTTTTCTGACATTGGATCAGACCGGGACGGCAACGCTCGTGACACGAATGACAAGCGACGTCAACCAGGTACAGACAGGCGTCAATATGGTACTCCGCCTGCTGCTGCGTTCTCCGTTCGTCGTGTTCGGTGCAATGGTAATGGCGTTTTTTATTGATGCCAAAATGGCGCTGATCTTTGTGGTTGTCATACCGGCGCTGGCCGTAGTCGTTTATTTGATTATGCGGCATAATATTCCCCGCTATCGGGAAGTGCAGGGCAGGCTGGATCGGATGCTCGGAAAGACCCGGGAAAGCCTGACGGGAGTGCGCGTCATTCGTGCGTTTGGCAAAGAAGAACAGATGGAAGAGGAATTTTCGGACGAAAATCAGGGACTGTCCGAAAAACAGCTTGGCGTGGGCCGGATTGCCGGATTGCTAAACCCGGTCACTTTTGTGATTGTGAATCTGGGGATTGTCGCCGTTTTAATGGCCGGCGGCCGACAGACGTATATCGGCGCGCTGACACAGGGAGAAGTGGTGGCGCTTGTCAATTACATGTCGCAGGTACTTGTGGAACTGATCAAGTTTGCAAACCTGATTGTTACATTGACAAAAGCGATCGCCTGCGCAAAACGCGTAGTGACTGTGCTGGAATTGCCGGGCGAGGAGCCAATGGAACGAATACCGGAGAAAGAACGGCCGGGGGGACAGCCACTGGCAGAAAAACGGCTGGCAGATCAAATACCGGAGAAAGAACGGCCGGAGGAAAAGACATCAGAGAGCGGCCGGCGGCCGGATAAGGTGCGGTTTGAGAATGTATCTTTTGCCTATGCGGCAGGAGCCGGGAACGCCCTTACGGATATTTCGTTTTCTGTAAAAGAGGGGGAAACGGTCGGCATTATCGGCGGAACCGGAGCCGGAAAGTCGACTCTTGTGCATTTGATTGCAGGATTTTATGAACGGCAGCAGGGAGAAGTTTACGTCGACGGGCGGCCGACAACAGAATATACCCTGCCGGAACTGAGAAAGAAGATCGGTATCGTTTTACAGCAGGCGCAGTTGTTTGCGGGTACGATACGGGAAAATATCTGCTGGGGAAAAAAGGACGCTTCGGATGCGGAAGTAGAAGCAGCGCTCCGGGCCGCCTGCGCTTATGATTTTGTCATGGAAAAACCAGAGGGAACGGCATACAAGGCAGAGCAGGGAGGACGGAATTTCTCCGGCGGGCAAAAGCAAAGGCTTACCATCGCCCGTGCGTTGGTCCGCCGTCCGGAGATACTGATTCTGGACGACAGTTCTTCCGCGCTCGATTATGCCACAGATGCAGCTATGAGGAAAAATATCAGTAATTACCGCCGACATGCAGGGCAGCTTGCCTGCAGAGAAGTAAAATCGCTTGCCGATCAGGGAACGGGGGGATTGTCAGGGCAGGCATCTATTGGGAAAATGACGGTGTTTATTGTGGCGCAGAGGACAAGTTCCCTGCAGCATGCCGATCAGATTATCGTGCTGGAACACGGGAAAATAGCGGGAATCGGCACACATGATGAATTGCTGGAAAGCTGCCCGGTATATCAGGAAATATACCATTCTCAAAATAAAGGCAGTGAAACAAAAACAGACGCAGATATGACAGCAGCAGAAGAAAACAGGACGGAAACAGATACAGCGGCAACAGAAGAAAACAGAGCGGAAACAGATACAGCGGTAATAGAAGAAAACAGGCGGGAAACAGGAGGTGATACAGGTGGCCGTGAATAAAACGGAAAGCAAAAAGTATAGAAACAGGAAAACAAAACAGATGCTGCTTTCTTACATTTCCAGATATTGGTGGTGCCTGATAATATCACTCCTGTGTGCGGTTGTCAGCGTTGCATTTTCTTTGTTGATTCCGGTGTTTACCGGAAATGCGGTAGATGCGATCGTAACAAAAGGCAATGTAGATTTTGAAGAGGTAATGAATAACGTCCATTCTATTGCCGGGAGCCTTGTCTGTGCGTTCTGGGTGCAGTGGATTATGAATTGTATGAACAACCGGCTCACCTATTTTGTAGCAAGGGATATACGCAACGACGCGTTTCAGAAGTTAAAGAAGCTGCCGTTTTCTTATTTGGATTCCCATGCGGCGGGTGATCTGGTCAGCCGCATGATCGCGGATGTGGAGCAGTTGTCGGAGGGACTGCTGTTGGGGTTTACGCAGTTATTTACCGGAGTGGCAACGATCATCGGCACTCTGGTGATTATGCTGCGGGTTCATGCCGGAATTGCTCTGGTCGTGATCCTGATTACGCCGGTATCCCTGTTTACGGCGGCTTATATTGCGAAAAAAACCTTTCATCTGTTTATGCGGCAGTCGGAAATCAGGGGGGAACAGACGGCGTTTGTCAATGAGATGATCGGCGGCCAGAAAGTAGTCCGGGCGTACGGATACGAAACAGAAGCGCAGGAGCGTTTTGACGAAATTAACGACAGGCTGGAAGCCAGTACCAGGAGCGCTACCTTTTTTTCCTCTTTGGTAAATCCGGTGACACGGTTTGTGAATGCGCTGGTTTATATGGGCGTAGGATTAAGCGGCGCTTACTTTGCAGTGCAGGGAGCAATCAGCGTTGGTCAGTTGTCTTGTTTCTTAAGTTATGCAAATCAGTACACGAAACCGTTTAACGAGATATCCGGGGTGATCACGGAACTGCAGAATGCATTTGCCTGTGCGGGCCGGGTATTTGAACTGATTGGAGAAGAGGAAGAGAGCGCGGACGGTACAAAAGCGCTTCAGGATGCAAAAGGAAACCTGCGGTTTTCCCATGTGGATTTTTCTTATCAAAAAGAGAAAGAACTGATCAAAGATTTAAATCTGGAGGTAAAACCCGGTTGGAGAGTGGCGATCGTCGGGCCTACGGGGTGCGGGAAAACGACGTTAATCAATTTGCTGATGCGGTTTTATGACGTCGATCAGGGAGGCATCTATCTCGAAGAAGAGAATATCCGTATGTATACGCGGCACAGCCTGCGCGCAGCATACGGTATGGTTTTGCAGGAATCCTGGATCAGGCAGGGAACGGTCAGGGAAAACATTGCTTTCGGAAAAACGGACGCCACGCCGGAAGAAATAAAGCAGGCGGCAAAAGCCGCATATGCGGACAATTTTATCAATCAGCTGCCGGACGGGTACGATACGGTAATCGGGGAAGATGGGGCCGGATTATCCCAGGGGCAGAAACAGCTTCTTATGATAGCCAGAATCTTTCTTTTGAAGCCGTCAATGCTGATACTGGATGAAGCGACTTCTTCTGTGGATACACGGACGGAAATGAAAATACAGAGCGCTTTTGCAAAGCTGATGAAAGGCAGGACGAGTTTTATTGTGGCTCACCGTCTGTCCACGATCCGGGAAGCCGACCTGATTCTGGTCATGAAAGACGGAACCATTATAGAGCAGGGACGGCATGAAGAACTTCTTGCCGGAAAAGGAGCTTATTTTACGTTATACAACAGTCAGTTTTCCTAAAAAAGAAAGGTAATTTAAGATGATTTTATGCGTAGAAGATGACAATAGTATCCGTGACCTGATGATATATACATTCCGTACGGCCGGATTTGACGCTAAAGGCTTAAACAGCGGGAAAGAACTGTTTGAAGAGTTAAAAAGGGAAAAACCGCAGCTTATTATGCTGGATATTATGCTTCCCGGGGAGGACGGCATCGAGATTTTAAAACGGCTGCGCAATACGGCGGCGACGGCAGACATACCGGTTATTATGGCGACGGCCAAAGGGACGGAGTACGATAAAGTAGTCGGGCTTGACCTGGGAGCCGACGATTATCTTGCGAAGCCGTTTGGCATGATGGAAATGGTATCCCGTGTCAGGGCGGTGCTTCGGCGTACGGAACAAAAAGAATCTTCCAAAACACTGCGTGTCGGAAATCTGGTATTAAACGCCGGAGAACATACTGTTTATGCAGAAAGCAGGCGTGTGAATCTTGCTTTGAAAGAGTATCGGCTTTTGAAAAAATTTATGGAGAATACCGGGCTGGTATTTTCCCGTGACCAGCTTTTGCAGAGTATCTGGGACGACAGTTATATCAGAGAAACAAGAACGGTAGACGTCCATATTGCCACGTTGCGGACAAAACTCGGTTCCTGCGGAAATTATATTGAAACGGTGCGCGGCGTGGGTTACAGGATGGAGGCAAAACTATGACAAAACGCATTTTCCGCGCGATCTGCTTTGTGGCTCTCGGCGTTGCTGCCGCTTGTATCGCATTGTTTTTGTGCGTCCTTTACGGCTATTTTTCCGACATGCAGGAAAAGCAGCTGAAAGTACAGACGGATCTTGCCGCCCAGGCGGTTGCAAGCGACGGATTGGACTATTTTGACGGACTGGATACTGCGGAATACCGCATTACCTGGATCGGGGCGGACGGTGCTGTCCTTTATGATAATAAATCGGATTTATACGGAATGGAAAACCATCTGGAACGTGAAGAAGTCAAAGACGCCCTTACCAACGGCTCCGGAGAAAGCTTCCGGTATTCCGTTACGCTGATGGAACGCGCGCTTTATTCGGCCAAACGCCTGCCGGACGGCAGTGTGATCCGGCTTTCCGTTTCGCAGCACACTTTGCTGACGCTGCTTTTAGGTATGATGCAGCCGATCTGCGGTATTATTGTAATTGCCCTTGGATTGTCTTTGGTACTGGCGATGCGCCTGTCCAGGCAAATTGTAAATCCACTCAACGAAATAAATCTGGATAAACCGTTAAAAAACGACGGATATGACGAATTATCCCCGCTCCTTTGCCGGATCGACAGCCAGCAAAAACAAATCCGCATGCAGGGCGAAAAGCTTTTACAAAAGCAGAAAGAATTTGAAACCGTAACGGAGAACATGACGGAGGGGATTATTCTGTTAAATGAGAAAGGAATTGTCCTCAGTATCAATCCGGCGGCGGCGAGCCTGTTTGAATCGGACCGTTCCTGCATCGGACGGCATATTCTGTCCGTCAGCCGCAGCAGCGAGGTTTCCGATCTGTTTCTGAAAGCAGAGAAAGGGCGGCGCGCCGAAAAGACGATAACGCTTGCCGGAGGACAGTATCAATTGATTATGAGTCCCGTGATTTCTGGCAGATCATCATCTGATGAGGCGGTAGACGGCAATGAGTTGTCCGGCAGGTTGTCATCCGGCGAAGTGTTGTCCGAGGATGCGTCATCTGTCAGGTTGTCATCCAGCGAGGCGTTGTCGGGCGCTGTTTTGCTGGCTATCAATGTTACGGAAAAAGAAGATGCGGAGCAGATGCGCCGGGAATTTACGGCAAACGTATCCCATGAGCTGAAAACGCCGCTGCAAACAATAGCCGGTTCTGCGGAACTTCTGGAAAACGGAATGGTAAAAGAAGAGGACCAGGCAGATTTTTATGCCCGGATTTACAGCGAGGCCAAACGGATGATTCGGCTGGTAGAAGATATTATCCGGCTGTCCCGCCTGGACGAGGGGGCGGAAGAGCGAAAACGTGAAGACGTGGATTTGTATATGCTGGCAGAGGAAGTGGTAAACAGATTGTCAGCGGAAGCGGAAAAAGCAAAGATAGCCACGGTGCTTGACGGCGAACCGGCTGTGATAAACGGCGTACCGCAGTTACTGCAAAGTATTATTTACAATCTCTGTGATAATGCCATGAAATATAACCGCGAATGTGGGAGCGTCGTTATAACCGTTAAAAACCAAGCCGATTTTGCGATACTTTCCGTGGCCGATACGGGCATTGGTATCCCGCAGGAGCATCAGGCGCGTATTTTTGAACGTTTTTACCGGGTGGACAAGAGCCGGTCGAAAGAACTGGGCGGCACCGGCCTTGGACTGTCTATCGTTAAACATGCGGCAAGGCTTCACGGCGCAGAGATTGATTTGCATAGCGTTCCAGGTAAGGGGACGACGGTTACCGTTTCTTTTTCGAAAAAGTTTCATAGATAAGGATTTATAAAATCTGCTATGGCAGGTCATTGATGCTGATTTTTACAAGTAATAAATCAAGCATAGAACCAGTTCAGGGCAAAAATCAGATTGTGCCAACTGTAATTCTGATTGGCTGGTGTAGTTTGATACTACATTATCAAATGGTTAGACGGCGGTCATAGGGACAACAAATAACCTACTGGGGACTTTACCAGTATAAAAGAAAAGAAGAAAGGGCTGTTGGCAAATAAATAGTCCCCTTGTTTGGAACTATCTATTTCCCGATAGCCCCTTTCCGTATCCTGAGGGCAACTTAATACGTAATCCCTTTCCCGGTGTTTGGAAAAATTAACGCGGCAATACAGTCAACCACAAAGACCAGGATCAGTATCGTATTAATTATACGCCGTAATCTGACCGACTGTTTAAACCAGAATTTTTCCAGAATACCGGAAAGAACGCAAATCCACAGCATACCTGCGACGCCAAAGCCGAGTGACGACAGCAGGCAGATATAACCGTGGAAATTTAAGATGGAATCCGTATAATCCCAGTAGCGCAGTTCCCAGACGCAGTCTAACAGCCATCCGATCGCAAGTTCCAGACCCGTTCCGATCAGAAAAGCGGAAAGAAAAGCGGCGGCCGGCCTCCGTTTCAATTTTGAAAACAGCAAATAGAAAAAGACCGCGCCGCAGCCGTAGATCGGAAGCCAGGGGCCGTAGAGAAAGCCGCGGTTGACAAATTTATGTTCTTCTATGCAAAAGAGGATGACTTCCCACAGATAGCCGCTGGCGGAAACGACGAAAAAGTAAAAAATCAGCAGGGAAATCAACTCTTTTATGGTTTTTTGTTGCAGTGGGGTTTTAATTTGTTTCTTCATAGAAACAGTATGTCCGATTTTTTAGAAATTATAGATTTCTTCCTTGATATTGTATCGTTACGATATAGACCGTTTTATTAGTTTCGCCAGATTGCCTTTTGCATTTTCAGGAGCGGATTTTTTTATATTTTAAGTGCAAAAATAACGGCCATATGATAAAGTATATTATATGGACAGATTATTGGAGAATCGCTTTGAAAAAAAATAATTCGTCAAAGGAACATATATTAGAATGTGCAAAACGTTGTTTTGCCGAAAAAGGATATTCGGAAACAACGATACGTTTGATTGCGAAAGAAGCCGGTATTTCTCCGGGTACGATATATCTGTATTTCAAAGGGAAGAAAGAGCTGTTTCAGGCGCTGGATATACCGGAGGCAGCAAATCTTCATCCGGAATTTGACCGTAAAAAGCAAAGCATGCTGCAAACGGCGCTGCTGCTTTTCGGAGAAAAAGGTTACGACGGCGTGACCATGGATGATATCGCAAACAAACAGAAGATTTCAAAAGCTTCTCTTTACCAGTATTGTTTCAGCAAGGAAGATCTTTTTTCCCAGATTTTACAAAACAGTTCTTTTAATTTGTATACGCAGAGCATTACAGAGGCAAAGCCGGATACGGATATCCGGGAAGTGATAAAATCCATTGGCGGCAGTTACCTGCAAATCGGAGATACTCTGGAACGTTCCGCTTTATTTAAATCCGTGATCCGTGATTTGGCACAGTTTCCGGAATTGGGGAAGCTTTATTATGAGCAGGGAATCTGGCCTGCCTGCAATAATATAGTACGGTATATAGAACTTCATGGAAAGAAAGGAAAACAAACTCTGCAAAATTCAACATTGTTGTTTTCCTTTGTTTTGTCCTATATCGGTTCTCTCCAATCTTATGTACTGATGAATAATATTATAAAGGGGATTCCTGAACATGTAGCGAAAAAGGACTATTTGGATATGACTACTAATGCAGGAAAAACATTTGTTTGTGCAGCACGAATTTATAGTTATACAACTTCAAATAAGATATCTATCACTCCGCCGCATACCATTCCGTTTTCTTCCGCATCCGATCCTGTCATATCTATTCTGCAGATTTGCGGTTCGGAGCGGTTTGTCCGGATCATGTGGATTCCCCGTTTCAGAACGTCTGATTCTGCGCATCCTCCTCCGATACTTCCAAAACAGGTTCCGTCTGAATGGATTAATATCTTTGCGCCTGTTTCCCGTGGCGCGGAGCCTTTTCTGGCGACGATGGTTGTTAATACTTTTGCTGGACGCCCGTTATCATTATCCCCATTTTCCAGGATTGCCTGTATCAATTTTCTGGAATATCCGCTGTTTCTGTTTTGGGCGTTTTTTACCTGAATGATCTCCGCTAAGATGGCAACCGCGATTTCTACCGGAGTTTTTGCGCCGATATCCAGGCCGATCGGCGAATGTACATGATCCAGAACATTTTTATCAGTTCCTTTTTTCGCCAGGTTTTCCATGACTTGTTTTACGCGGCGGCGGCTTCCGATCATTCCGATATAGGCATGTTGTTTGCGTGAAATTTTTTCCAGGCATTTTTGGTCGTAACGGTGTCCGCGGGTTACGATTACAAAAAAAGTATCGTTATTTCCCTGTACCATATCCAATCCTTTGTCAAAACTCTCGCAAATGACTTTGTGCGCGCCGGCATTTCGTGCGTTATTTGCAAATTTGGGGCGGTCTTCCAAAACAGTTATTTCATATCCCATCATAATACCTGTTTTTATAATGGGAATGGATACGTGCCCTCCGCCGCAAATAACAAGCTGCTTTTCGTGGCCGGCGACATCGCAAAATACCGACGTGCCGTCAACGTTTATCAGTCCGCCCTTTTCGAGTATTTCAAAGTTTGTACGGTTTTTTTCAAAAAAACCGTTTTCCCGGGAACTCCATTTCAATGTATGGTTTGAAAACAACGCTTTTTCGCCAAAAGCGCTGCCGTCTATTACAGTGCACAAGAATGTGAACTGGTTTTTATCAAGATCTTTTAACAACCTGTACAGCGTTTTCAATATAATACCATTCCTCTCTTGCCAAAATGCAGATTTTTGATTTTCTGTTTATTGATGTGTTTTCTCTATGCTTTTTCAATTTTGCACAATAACGCCCTTAACTGATATGTTCCCATAGCGGGATCCAGCGGTCCGTCCATTGTGGTCAGCATATTTACGTTTGATTTTTTTAATCCAAAATCGGGATATCCGTCTTCCGGGTACCACCAGCCGTATTCGCAGTTGATTACCCGTTCGTCTATCCCGTCTGTCACCGCTGCTTTTTGGATAATGGATCCGCGTTTTGTACTGATACGCACCCAATCACCATCCTGTATGCCGTATTTTTCTGCTGCTGCCGGGTGAAGTTCAACGACAGAATACGGATGATGCTGCCTTAAAAACGGTATCTGTTTGTGTTCGGAACAGAAGAAATTCCGTGTTCTTCCGCCTGTTGTCAAAATGAAAGGATATTCTTCATATAAATCCGGCGCGCTGTATGGGCTTTCCGGCGGTTCTTCATAAAACGGAAGCGGCGCATACCCGTTTTGTTCCATAATGTTAGAGTACAATTCGCATTTTCCGAAAGGAGTCAGGAATTTTCCGCGTTTTTTATATTTGTAATATTGTGGGGGAACCTGAAGGTATTTTATTTCTTTAAGTTTTTCAAAGATCATTCCTTTCTATTGAGGATATTTTTTCCGGTTTCCTTTAATTGCCAGTCGTATATCTCTTCCGGGGTTTTTGCCCCATAATCTAATCCCATATAATCACATAATTCACAGAAGACTTCTTCGTCTGATTTACATTCAAAAGTTCTGACCACTTGTTTTTAAATTAAGACAGTATGAGAAGATAAATCGGGAGGAGATAGCAGTTCATTTAATTCCAGCCATGAGGCGGCTGGCAGGACCAGATCGGACATTGCCGCCGAGGGTGTCATGAATAAGTCCATGCCGGATATAAATTCAAGATTATTCATTATTTGTCCCTGCATGTTCTTACATTCCCCTGACGTCTAGAGTCCAACGTACCGGTTTCCCAATTTTTTTTGCAAGCACTCCGGTAGCAGCTTCATTGGTCTGATAATTTTTTACGCCGAAACCGCCGCCCATTGCAGGGCAAATGACACGTAATTTTGATTGCGGAAGACCAATGGCGGCAGCCATAGGGCCTGAATTTCCGTGAGGGCATTGCGTAGCCGCGTAAAGAGTCATGCCGTCTATTCCCTCCGGGATTGCCAGTGTAACGAAATTTTCAATTGGCGCGGCACGACGCGGACAGGTTGCAAATTCTTTTTCCAGAATATAATCGGATTCTGCAAATCCTTTTTCCATATCGCTGCAGCGGAGTTTTTGGCAATCTTCGCCTGTCGCAGGAACGATATGGATATTTCCTCTGTAAAGATCCGGTTTATCCTCATGAAGAATCGGAGCGTCGTCTTTCATCTCATGTACGGGTATACGTCTTCGCCGATTGCCCATCCGTAAGCCTGTAACGCCCCTCTTTCATTCTGACCGATTACTGCCTCCGGGTTTAATGCTTTGCCACAGTCTACCGAGGCATACATTTTTTTAACGTCAACGACGCGTGTTTCCGTATCTACTTCCACTTCGGCAACGGTAGAATGATAATAATAGGTATCAGCAGGTATTCCCTGTCCGTTTTCATCCACAGGCACGTTAAACGGGTAAAATTCTCCGATGCCGATCGGTAATTTCCGGAGTACAAACGTTGCTATTCCGGCACATGCCGCCAGCGGAAAGCGTTTGCCGGGATCGTATTTGTCGATGACAAAACCGTCTTCCATGTATAAATGGTCCGTCTTGCTGTGCAGCTGGAAAGCTGCCGCTTCATATAAAACGTCGCGTACCATTTCGCAGGCTTTCAAAACAGCCCGTCCGCCGGTAAATGTCACGCGGGAACTCAGCGTGCCAAAATCGTACGGCGTTGCGGAAGAGTCGCCGGATACGATACTTACCTTTTCTACCGGAATTGTAAAAAATTCTGCCGCCATCATGCTCAGTACGGTATTGGACCCCTGACCGATGTCAGTTGCGCTGGTCTGGATATTTACGCTGCCGTCTTCGCGCATTTGCACATGCGCTAAGCATGGATTGGGAGCGTCCATAACGGTTAAAGAATACATACATCCGGCAATTCCACGTCAAAATTTTTTCATTTTCAGCCCTCCTTTTTTGCAGCGTTTGCAATAGCGCCGTTCACCGCACGTTCTGCAAAAACTCTGATCATTTCTTTCCGATACCATTTCGTTCCTATCATATCGGTAATCGGAGAGATGTCTTTTAAAGCAAGGTGTACGTTCCGGCTTACGGTGTTTGTATCTGCCGGCTGTCCGGTTAACGCCTGTTCCAACTGTTTTAACCGTACGATGGTCGGCGCGCATGCGCCTGCTGCAATCGTTATGGATGTGATGATTTTTTTGTCGGCGGACAGAGTGACTTTTGCCGCCGCTTTTTCCTTAATTAGTTCCGATTCCATCAATTCGCTGTCCGTGACCATGCTTCCGATATGAATACCGTCATTCTGAAAGTTAATCTGCTTTAACTCCGGAATATCTTCGATATCGATGAAAACGGTATTTTCTGGGATTTCATACTGATTCATCAGGACCATGATGTCGGTTCCGCCGGCCAGGAGCATTGCCTGGCCGCGATACTGCTTCAGATAATCAATAGCCTGACTGACGCTGGCCGCCTGATAGTAATTCATTTTTGTCATTATCTTGTAACCTCCTTTTTCTTTTTTAGATAGAGCAAAATACATGCCATTTTTTATTAGCTGCTGTAAAAGGGGGTGTTTTAATGATTTTATGGGGGTTCCGTTGTTTTTTTGCGGGATTTGATACTCACAGGGCGTGTTTTGTTATAAAAAGCGGTGTATTCCCATGGACTGTTTTCCACGCGATTTAGTGAAATCTTTTGTTTTGTGGAAAAAATCGTTATTTTTCACGGGATGGAAAAGCTGCTGGCAGCATCAAAAAACCTGATTTCACAGGTACGCTGTCAGTCCCATACAAGATAATAACAATTGCCTGCTTCATCAAATGGATTTTCTAATCGTTCTGGCAGGATTACTTTTGCGTACGCAACCGCCCTCGATGCGCCGTCCGAGTACGCCCGGATGGCGTATCGAGGACGGTTGTGTCAGAAGTCGAAAAATATCCCGGCGGGATTAGAACCTCCATTTGACTTAAGCAGGCAGAACGGCATGTTTTGTGTCGGCTGCCGTTCGGAACCATAAAGTAAATGTTTTAATAATATTTTTTATTTAACCCTATACAATCCGGAATTTATTGGCCGGTTGAAAAACGCCATCTTACGTGATATAATAGGAACGCTTGGCGAGAAGAATACACAAACATATTCGCCGTTTTAGCCAAACAGGAAATTTACGGACAGCAAAGAGTGAAATATATGGAGGACAAAATGAAACTGATTCGAACAGAAGACGCAGTAGGGCATGTGTTATGCCATGATATGACGCAGATCATTCCGGGAGTGACGAAAGACGCGGTATTCCGGAAAGGGCATGTGGTAACCGAGGAAGATATTCCGGTGCTGCTTTCCATTGGAAAAGAACATTTATATGTGTGGGAAAAACAGGAAGGCATGCTGCATGAAGATGAAGCTGCTGCTCTTTTGTATGAAATGTGTAAAAACGATAACCTTGTTCCGTCGGAGCCGAAAGAAGGCAAGATCGAGATCATGGCCGGCACGGACGGGCTTTTTAAAGTGGATGAAAACCGCCTGAGAAAAGTAAATTCGTTCGGAGAAATGATGATCGCTACCAGGCATGGCAATTTCCCTGTCAGAAAAGGGGACAAACTTGCCGGGACTCGTATCATCCCGTTAGTGATTGAAAAAGAAAAAATGCAGGCGGCGGCCGAAGCGGCGGGAAAAGAGCCGTTGATGCAGCTGCTGCCGTTTGAGCGCAAAAAGGCAGCGATCATTACGACCGGAAGCGAAGTGTTTAAAGGCAGGATTACGGACAAATTCGGTCCTGTAATCAGAGAAAAATTATCGGAATACGACGTAGAGGTATTGGGACAGTCCATAATGGACGATAAACAAGAAGAGATTACGGCGGAAATTTTAAAATGGCTGGAAAAAGGAGCCGATCTGATCATCTGCACCGGAGGCATGAGCGTGGACCCGGATGACAGAACTCCGTCGGCGATTAAGGCAACCGGCGGAAAGATCGTATCTTACGGCGCACCGGTACTGCCGGGCGCTATGTTTCTGCTGGCATATTATAAGGATGAGATACCGATCATGGGCCTGCCGGGCTGCGTGATGTATGCCAAACGGACGATCTTTGATCTGGTGCTGCCGCGCGTGCTGGCAGGAGAGAAACTGACCAGAGAAGATCTGGCGGAGTACGGGCACGGCGGATTGTGTTTGTCCTGCCCGACGTGTACGTATCCGAACTGCGGATTTGGAAAATAAGGAGAAAAGTATGAGAAAAAAGATTATAGCGGCGCTTCTGATCGCGGTAATGGCAGTCGGGCTTCCCGGTATTCAGCAGATTTCCGCGTCTACGATATCCGATGCCAAAAAAGAAAAGGATAAAGCGCAAAATAATCTGGATGAAGTAAACCAATCTATTTCCAATATTGAATCGCAGCAGAAAAGCCTGCAAAGCGAGATCAATTCCATAGACGCGGAACTGGTATCCCTGCTTGTGGATATGGGCGTTTTGGAGGAGGAACTTGCGGCCAAGAACGAACAGCTCATACAGGTCAAAGCTGATCTGGAAGTGGCGCAGGAAAAAGAAGTCAGCCAGTACGACGCCATGACGAAAAGGATTCAGTTTATGTATGAAAACGGAGATAATTCGTTTCTGACCGCGATATTGGAAGCGGATAATCTGGCCGATGTGTTAAACCGCGTGCATTATTATGCGCATGTATACGATTATGACAGAAATCTGTTAGATGAACTGAGGGAAACAAAAGAACAGATCGCCAGCCTGAAAGTTCAGGTGGAAACCGAGAAAGCCGAAATGGAAGAGATGCAGGTGGCTTATGAGGAGCAGGAAGATGAACTCAACCGCATGATCGACCAGAAAAAAGGCGAAATGTCCGATTTTGACGTAAAACTGGCATCTGCGAAAGATCTGGCGGCGCAGTACCGTTCGACGATCGAACAGCAGAATAATATTATACGCGAGGAAGAAGAACGCCAGCGGCAGGAAGCAGCGGCAGCCGAAGCGGCCAGGCAGCAGGAAGAGGCCAGGCGGGCAGCGGCACAGCAGGCCGCGCAGCAGGTGGCATCGGGCGGCGGCGGCACACCGTCGGACAGCGGCGGCTCAGGCGGCGGCACACCGTCGGACAGCGGCGGCTCAGGCGGCGGCACACCGTCGGACAGCGGCGGCTCAGACAGCGGTGGCGGCGCACCGGCGGACAGCGGCAAAAATCCGGGATATTCTACGGGTGTCAGCGGCAGTTCTGTGGTATCCTATGCGTGTCAGTTTATTGGCAATCCTTATGTATGGGGCGGCAATGATCCGAATACCGGAGCGGACTGCAGCGGATTTACCTGTTATGTATTTGCTCATTTTGGGATTTCCCTGCCGAGGACTTCCGGCGCACAGAGAAGCGCAGGGCAGGAAGTCAGCTATGCGAACGCCCAGCCTGGCGACCTGATCTGTTACAGCGGCCATGTGGCGATTTATATGGGCGGCGGCCAGATTGTGCATGCGGCAAATTCGGCGACCGGCATTACGACCGGAAGCGCTACATATCGGACGATCCTGTCTGTCCGCAGAGTATTATAATATAGTAAAGAGGAAAACGTGAAAAACAAAAAACAAAGGGTGGTCATACCGATTATCCTCATATTTGCGGTTGTTATTGTATATTGTATAGTAAAAGGCAGAGCCTGGGAGAGCAAAGACATCATCTTTAACGAGCACCTGTCTGATCAGGTGCTGAATGTGGATGGGAATGATTTGACGCTTCAGGATCTTGCCTTTTATATTGCATGGCAGGAGCTGGCGGTGGAAAAAGAAGCCAGGATTTATTCGCCAGAAAATCCGAATCAGTACTGGAACATGCATACAAACGGTATTTTTGTAAAAGTTGCGGCAAAACAGCACGTGATAGACATGGCGGTACACGATGAAATTTTCAGCCGGGCGGCAAAACAGGAAAGAATAGAACTGGACGAAGAAGAAAAAAAGGCGTTGAAAAATGCCCAGGATGATTTTTGGTATGACCTGACCGAAGAACAGCGGAATTTGCTCGGCGTGGAGCGGGACGTTCTGGACGGCGCTATGTACCGAATTGCACTGGTGGAAAAATATCAGGTATGGATGGAAGAGCAGACCAATATCCATTATGAAAGTTTCCGGACAGACGGTACGGCATATAAGGAAATGATTCTGCCGGAGCATCAATTTGAAATAAATAAAAAGTTATGGGATAAGGTAAAGTTCGGGAACATTATCGTACCCCACAATGTGGAAAGTGAAGGGGACAAGACAGATGAAATTGAGTCGGAATGACGCGTGCTGGTGCGGCAGCGGACTGAAATACAAAAAATGCCATGAAATGTTTGACGAAAAGATAGAAGCGATACGCAGACAGCGCCATGTGGTACCGTCGCATGATATTATTAAAAATAAGCGGCAGATCGAGCTCATTAAAGACAGTGCAAAAATAAATATTGAAGTATTGGATTATGTGGCGGAAAACATTAAAGCGGGGATGGCAACGGAAGAAATAGACCATATGGTGTATGAAAAAACGATTGCCATGGGGGGAATACCGGCGCCGCTCCATTTCGAAGGATATCCGAAAAGCGTATGCACTTCGGTGAACGAGCAAGTATGTCACGGGATTCCTTCCCGAAACGATATTTTAAAAGACGGCGATATCATAAATGTGGATGTATCTACAAATAAAAACGGATATTTTTCGGATTCTTCCAGAATGTTTCTGATCGGAGAAGTATCGGAGGAGAAGAAAAAACTGGTACAAATCACAAAAGAGTGCGTGGAACTGGGATTAAAAGAAGTGAAACCATGGGGATTTCTGGGCGACGTCGGTTCCGTCGTGCATGACCATGCTTTTGAAAACGGCTATACCGTTGTGCGGGAAATCGGAGGCCATGGCATCGGGCTTGCATTCCATGAAGAACCATGGGTAGGGTACAACACCAAACCGGGGACAAAGATGCTGATGGTTCCGGGAATGATTTTTACGATTGAGCCTATGGTAAATATGGGAAAAGCCGATATATATGTGGATGAAGACAATGGATGGACCGTATATACGGCGGATGGAAAACCTTCCGCCCAGTGGGAAATCCAGGTACTGGTTACGGAAAACGGCGCGGAAGTGATTTCATATTAAAATGTCCGGGAAAAAAGAATATCTATACAAAGGGAACAAACTCCGGTTGGTCGTTTTAAAAGACAGGCAGTATAAACGGGGCCGGGTAGAGAAAATAGAAGACACTCTCATCGCAGCCGTTCCGGCAAAAGAAACGGCTCTCGGGCCGTTACTTACGACATGGTACAGAAAAGAAGCGAAGAACATAATTTCCATCCGTGCCAGAAAATACGCCCAAAGCATGGGACAAACATTCGGGGTAATACATATCCGCGACCAGAAGAGCCGCTGGGGAAGCTGCAGCAGCGCCAGGAACCTGAACTTTAACTGGAGGCTTGTGATGGCGCCGGAATGGGTCATGGACTATGTGATTGTACATGAACTATGCCACTTGACGCATATGGATCACTCCGCCCGGTTCTGGGGGCTGGTAGAGCGCTATATGCCGGACTATCGGACGGCAAAACAGTGGTTAAAAGAGCATGGGCAGGAATTAGTAATAAGGTTATAAAACCGAAGAGGGAATGGAAAAAATTGATAGTTAAAAAACTGATTCTGGCTTGAAAAAAAATTCAATATCATGTATGATATTAATTAAGTTAGAAATAAAGCCATTGTGCAGAGTTTTACCTGAGAATTCATGTGGCACAGAGGATGAAAGGGGTTAACGATGAAAAAAGAAAAAGAAAGTGAAGTGAAAGGCATGCGGAAACAAAAAGAAGCAGGAATTGGCCAAAGACTAAAGATGGGGTTTATTAAAATCGGTATTATGGCGTCGCTGTCAGGAGTAGTTGGTATTATTTTGATGATGATAGTCACAACTGAATACAATAAGGCCCTGGAGGATTATGGTTTTATTCAGGGTGATGTTGGGAAGGCAGAGGCAAGACTTTCTGAAACACGTAGCGCCCTGCGGGCGGTAATCGGTTATGAAGATGCAGAAAATATTGCAACTCAGGCAGATCTGCATGACCAGTATAAAGGTTCTTTTGAAGAGATTTTTGAACAGCTTGGAAACAATCTGAAAGATGACGATCTGGTTGAAACTTATAATAGTATTAAAGGTGAGTTAACGGATTACTGGAAGCTGGATGCCGAAATTCTGGAAATGGGAGCCAGTAATGATTCGGCTGTAAGGAGTGAGGCTCAGGAAAAGGCGATGAACGAGCTTTCTCCGCAGTATAATGCGATTTTCGAACAGTTTATGACGTTGATGGCGCAATGCGTGGAGGCCGGCCAAAAGATACAGGCTACATTGAATATCGTACAGATGGCTATGATAGCAATCATAGCGGTTATTATCGTATTTGCGATCATTTTTGCCATCCGGAGAGGAAAGGCAATTGCAAAAGGGATTTCCGTTCCGATGCAGGAATTGTCAGAGCGTCTGCATGGATTTGCAAACGGTGACCTGGATAGTCCGTTCCCGGTAGTAAATACAAAAGATGAGATTGAAGACATGGTAGAGGTTGCGAGAGGAATGGCGAATACCCTGAACCTGATTATTAGTGATGCCGGCGACCTTTTATCAGAGATGGCAGAAGGAAATTATGCAATTGATTCACATATCGGTGAGAAATATGTCGGTAAATTTGCTGCATTAAGAGATGCTATGACGGCAATGAACCATCAGATGAACGATGCGCTGCAGCAGGTAGAAGATGCGTCCAAACAGGTATCCGCAGGTTCCGAAAACCTGGCTGAAGCATCTCAGGCACTTGCAGAAGGCGCAACGGAGCAGGCAGGTTCCGTAGAAGAGTTGACAGCAACGATTATAACCATTACAGAAGAAGTTGAAAGAACTGCAAAAGATTTAAGTGAATCTACAGAAATGGCAAGCAGATATGCCGATGAAGCAGACAAGAGCCGTACGGAAATGGATAATCTGTCAGAAGCAATGGCAAGAATCAATGAAACGTCCCAGAAGATCGGACAGATCATTTCCGATATTGAGGATATTGCAAGCCAGACAAACCTGCTTTCCCTGAACGCATCTATCGAAGCGGCAAGGGCAGGCGAGGCCGGCAGAGGATTTGCAGTAGTGGCAGACCAGATCCGCCAGCTTGCAGAGCAAAGCGCTCAGTCAGCGGTAGATTCCCGTCAGCTGATCGAAAGATCTCTGCAGGAAGTAGATGCCGGAAACCGTGCGGTAGAACAGGTATCCGTTACTCTGGAACATGTAGTAAGCGGTATGCAGGAAATTGCAGGTTCGGCAAGAACGTTAAGCGAGCAGTCCCTTGCCCAGGCAAAGGCAATGGAGCAGGCGGAAGCAGGCGTCAGCCAGATTTCCGAAGTTATTCAGTCCAACTCCGCATCTGCAGAGCAGTCATCCGCAACCAGCCAGGAGCTTTCCGCACAGGCAGTCGGCCTGAGCGAACTGGTAGATCAGTTTACACTGCGCAGGGATTAAGACGGAAGAAAGCCGCATAGCGGTTATATATTAAAACAGTATTACAGAAATATAATTTGTATCATAATATCACATAAGCAGTATATGGGAAATTTTTCATAACATTGTACTTAACTTTTGGTGGCAGATTTTGTGTACGTATAAAACGCTCATAAAATTTGCCGCCTTTTTTATCCCCGATGAATTTGGAGTCAGGCCGCTTTGTATTGCATGGTAACCCTGTTTTTTGAAATTTCTAAAATGTAATAAATAATATTATCAGAACGTATCGTTTGACAGCAGATTTTCAGGCTGTGCTGCCAGAGAGGGAAACATTGTAAGAATTTTGTGTATCCCTTATTCCGGGAAAATGGGCGAAATGGATTCCCCCGAGTTCACTGTCTGAGGTTTTCCTCAAAGTTTGGGACGCACCTTGGCGGGACATGTTTTTCTTCCTGGACAGCCTTTCTGGTTTTTCTAACAGCGGCATCAAGCACGTTCGATAAGGGTATGCCTTGCGAAACTCGGGACTGCCATAAAAAATGCCGAAATCCGGAGTGACTTTGTTATAGCAGTCCCTCAGACAGTCGACCGGCATACCCATTCGTGCTTTTCCTGCCGCTGATAAGAAAAACGCACAAAAGACTTCCAAAGGAAGAAAGAACATTGTCCCGCCAAGGTGCTCATGCGCTTGACGGAAAACCGAGTTTGAATCGGGGGAATCAAATCACATCCGCCCATCCCGGAATTAGGGATACTAAAAATTCTGGAACTGCTTTCCCGGCTCTGGCAATACAGCAGGAAATCCATGTCAAAAAAGTGCAAATAATATTATTTATTACATGTTCTAAATATTTCTAATAACAGGACTGCCGTATCGTACAAAACGGCCCGGTTTCGAATTCCCCGGGTACCAACAAGTAACTAATTGACATTTGGAAGAAAGCTACTATAATGGTATATAGATGGTATACCAAAAACATACACCATAGAAATGCAGCAATAGCAGGAAACTGATCACAGAAACCGTAATGGGAAAGGAAGGCGCTTATGAGCGAAAAAATTTCAATTTCAAACATGGATTTCCTGGCGGCGACAAGCGTAAAAGGGCTGGAGGCCGCGTTAGGAAAGAAGAGCCTGTTTCAGAAGACAGAACGGAAAGAAAAGAAAGAGAAAGACGAGATCCGGAAAGTAAAAACCTGCTGCCGGGCGTGTATTGCAAACTGCGGAGTTATTGCAACGGTAAAAAACGGCAGGGTAGTAAAGCTGGAGGGCAATCCGGAAGACCGTATGAGCAAAGGCCGGATGTGTGCCAAAGGCTTGTCAGGCATTCAGGCGTTATATCATCCGAACCGGAATAAATATCCGATGATGCGCGTCGGCAAACGGGGCGAAAACAAATGGCGGCGGATCTCCTGGGAAAAAGCGATTGATATTATTGCCCATAAATTGGTGGAAACGAAAGAAAAATACGGAGCGGAAACGGTATTTTGTTCGACCGGCGGCGGCGGGAATCCGGAAATCTGGAGTATCGCACGTTTCTGTAATATTTTCGGTACGCCGAACTGGTTTGAACCGGGATGCGCGCAGTGCTATCTTCCGCGTGTTCTGGCCTATACGATGATGTACGGCGGGGTAGATCCGAGTATTGCGGATTCCAATTCCCTTGAACTTTACGATACGGAAAACACCCCGATCAAAACGCTGGTACTGTGGGGAACCGACCCGTCTTATTCCTGTCCGGCCAGCGGCGGCGGCGCGGTAGAAGACCTGAGGGCAAAAGGGATCAAAACCGTAGTCATTGACCCGAGATTTACGCCGGATGCGGCTAAAGCGACGGTTTGGCTTCCGGTGCGCCCGGGAACCGACGTTGCGTTAATGTTATCCTGGATCCGTTACATCATGGAGCACAAACTGTATGACGAAGAGTTTGTGATGAAATGGACGAACCTGCCGTATCTCGTTGACGTAGAAACAAAGATGCTGTGGCGAGCGCACAAAAGCGAGGATCCTGATATTCCGGACACGTTTATGGTATGGGACAAAAAGACAAAATCTGCCAAAGAGCTGGAATACCCGTGGAATGACAGCCTGGATCCGGCTCTGGAGGGAGAATACAGAATTGACGGCCGGGTATACAAAACCGGATTTCAGCTGCTTTGGGAACAGGCAAAAGAATATACGCTGGAACGTGCCGGAGAGATCTGTGAGCTGGATCCGTCAAAAATAGAAGAGGCGATTCGCATTTATGCGGAAAATACGCCGAGCGGTATCGCGATTGGCGTCAGCACAGATCAGACGCCAAATTCAGAGCAGGCTGCAATGGCGACAGCAACGCTGGATTTGCTGATGGGGAACGTGGAAAAACCGGGTACGCTGTTGCAGAGATTTAAAACAAGCGGAGTGTTTGACATGCCGAACTATCCGGTACCGATCGCGGCGGATCGGCTTCCGGATGAGCAGTTAAAGAAACGTCTGGGCGGAATCGAACATAAAGGACTGCATATCTGGTATGCGGCGCATATTACAAGCGTGTTTGACGCCGTTTTAACAGGAAAACCATATAAACCGCGTGTGTGGATCGACCGTTCCGGAAATAAGATGGCGGCGATCGCGGACAGCCAGAAAGTAAAAAAAGTCATTGACGAACTTGATTTTATCGTACATATGTATATGTACCCGACGTCATTTTCCGCTTATGCAGACATTTTGCTGCCGACGGAAGAGTGGCTGGAAACAAATATGATCGTAGAAACATGCAATACGCTGTGCGCAAGACAGGCCGTGACGCATTTATGGGAAACGATGGATGAAACGCTGATCTGGTCGAAGATCGCCAAACGCTGCGGCGAACTGGGCGACGAAGGCTGCGCGAAAGCGTTTGACGCGGAATATATGGGCAAAGACCTGCCGTATTGGAATGATGTGACGGATTTGTGGGATCATTTCCTTTCCCGTGTGGGACTGACGTTTGAAAAACTGAAACACAATACGCCGTACACGTATATGTCCAAAAACGAGTGGAAGCAGTATTACGTTTATCTTCAAAAGGACGAGAAAACCAATCTTCCGCGAGGTTTTGACACGCCGTCGAAAAAATGCGAACTGTACGTGGAAAGCATGATAACACTGGGCAGGACCGGCCAGCCGTTCAGCCACTGCGAACTGCCGCCGGCATCGAAAGATTACGAACCGCTGCCGTACTATCTGGAGCCTGCGGAAAGTCCGCATGACAAAGACGGCCTGGCGGCGGAATATCCGCTTGTAATGACCGGAGGGCGTGTGCCGTTCTATCATCATAATACGCTGCGGAATATCCCGTGGCTGCGGGAAATCTATCCGGTACCGGAACTCTGGATGTATCCGGCCGACGCGGAAAAATACGGACTGGCCGACGGCGACTGGGCATGGGTAGAATCCAGGCGCGGCAAAATCCGGGCAGTTGTGTCAGTTACGGAAGGGATTAAACCGGGAGTTGTGTATATGGAACGTTTCTGGAATCCGGAAACATTGCAGACCAAAACGCACGGCTGGACGGAAATGAATGTCAATATGCTGACAAAAGCGGACGCGCCGTTTAACGACGTGGTCGGGACTTATACGTTAAGGGGATTCCTGGTAAAAGTATATCCGGCGGAAAGTGCGCCAGAGGGAATCTGGAAACATCCGCGCGATTTCACTTCATGGCTTTCCAAACCGAGTGATCCAACAGAGGAGGTAACAGTATGAAACAGTATGCCTTTGTCATCGAATTAGACCGCTGCATCGGCTGTAAAGGCTGCCAGGTAGCGTGCAAAATGGAAAACGGAACCGACCTGGGTTCCGACAGAACGAAAATCAGGATGGTAGGGCCGACAGGAGTATATCCGGATCTGGAAATGTATTTCCTGCCGACGATGTGCCAGCAGTGCGAGGATCCGGTCTGCGTGCGCGTTTGTCCGTCCGGAGCTATATATAAAGATAAGGAAGACGGCATTGTAAAGATCGAAACGAAAAAGTGTATCGGCTGCCACAGCTGCAACAGCGAATGTCCGTATCACGCAAATACGTTCAGTGAAACGAGAAGGGCAATGGATAAATGTACGATTTGCGCGGAGGCGAGAGAAAACGGCGAAAAACCGGCCTGCGTGCGAAACTGTTCCGGAAGGGCGCTTCATTTCGGCGATATCAACGATCCGAACAGCGAAGTATCGAAACTGATTGAAGAAGCGGGAGAGGGTCATGTCTTTTCCTTACGCGATTTCGGAAACGGCCCGTCAACGAGATATATTTTGAAAAACGCACAATGGCAGGATATTCTGCCGCAGGAACTGGATGTTGTTTCCTTCGAGAGAGGAGGTAAATATTATGAACATTAGCAGCAAAGCCGAATTTAAGCAGTTGATGTGGAACCGCAAAAACCTGTATCATTTTTTCGCCCGGTTTTTCCAGGAAGAAATAGACGAAGAATTTTATGAACATTTAAAAAACGTGGAATTTCCGTTGGATCGGAAAGAAAATGCATTGACGGAGTTTCAGGATGCCTTACAGAGGCTGAATGAATATTTTGAATACGATGCGGGAGAGAGCCTGGAAGATCTGGCGGCGGATTATGCAAAAACATTTCTCGGAGCGGGCAACGCGCAGGGCGAAGCGGCGTTTCCGTACGAATCCGTTTATACGAGTCCGAAAAAAGTCATGATGCAGGAAGCCTGGAACCAGGTGTGCGAAATCTATGAAGCAAAGGGGATTGAGCGCAGTTCAGGCGGAAACGACCTCATGGAAGACCACATTTCCATGGAAATGGAATTTATGGCGTATTTGTGCGAGGAAACCAGCCAGTATACGGAAACGCTGTCCGGGCTGGAGGAACAGAGGGAATTTTTAAACCGCCATCTGTTAAACTGGGCACCGGATTTCTGTCTGGATATTAAATATCATGCGGATACGGAATTTTATCGTATGGTAGGCCAGCTAACGACAGGATTTCTGCAGTTGGACAGTTTTATTCTTGATAAAATGATTGCTGAACGGAAAGCGAGAACCGTTTGTTCCAAAAGCTATCGGATCAGCCGCAATTACATGGACGAAGTGCTGGAAAAATTGCAGAAAGAGTACCATATCTATGCGCCGAAACATCTTCCGGACCGCGGAACGCGTGAAAACGATGGGATGATCAGATATCAGGAAATTACGCGTATGGAAGAGATCGTAACGACGGCACAGTCCGATTTTTCGCCGAAAGAAATTATATATCCGATTGCGCAGACGATATTTTCCTTTGACGAAAACAGCTGCCGCGAAACGTTAAACAACGATCCGAAAGGAATCATCATCTTTATGCGCCCGTGCGATATTAACGGTCTGAAACGTCTGGATAATATGTTTCTGGCAAACGGCGGTATCGTAGACGTTTACTATAAACGGATGCGCGATAAAGTCAAAATCTTTATGATGGAATGTGAACAGAGCTGGGATAACTGTTTCTGCGTTTCCATGGGGACGAATAAGAGTGAAAATTACAGCGTTGCCTGGAAGATGCACGGTGAAGACATTCTGTTAAAGATTAAGGACAATGAGTTTGTGGACTATTTTGAATGGGCCGCGGAATGTGATTACGAGCCGTCCTTTATAGAAAAAAATCAGAAGAAAGTAACGGTTCCGAATATCAAAGACAGTTCTATGTTAAAAGAAATTTTTGAACTGGATTTCTGGAAAAAGTACAACGACGAATGTATTTCCTGCGGCGGATGCAATACGGTCTGCCCGACGTGCAGCTGTTTTGACACCGTAGATTTTCTGAATCAGGAAAACAGCCGCAAAGGGGAACGCAGGCGGATCTGGTCTTCGTGTATGCTTCCTGATTTTTCTAAGACGGCCGGTGGAAATATTGCCCGAAAATTCCCGGAACAGATGATGCGTTTTAAAACAATGCATAAGGTATATGACTACAATGCCCGCTTCGGCAGCAATGAGCATATGTGCGTCGGATGTGGCCGTTGTATCCAGAGATGTCCGGAAGAAATCTCGTTCTCCGATACGATCAATCAATTGAGTGAAGAAGTCGACAGGTTGAACGCCGAACGTTCCGGCCGGAAAGCATCCGCGGACGCAGGCGTAAAAGCAAGCGAAGAAAAAGCGCCGTCAAAACAGCCGGCAGGCGGAAAAATAAACGAAGAAAAAGCATCCGCAGAACAGCCAGCAGCCGAAAAACAGGCAGCAGGCAAAACGGCCAACGAACAGCCGGCAGGCGGAAAAACAGCTGGCAAACAGGTATCAGCCGACAAAGAAGGAGGAGCAGAGAATGGAAAATAATGTTTTAGTTCCAAAACCACACAGAATCCTGAGCATGTTGAAGCATACGGCTACGGAGTGCACGTTTCGGGTATCCTGCGACAATGAGCCGGGTTATGGACAGTTTTTCATGCTGTCCCTGCCGAAAGTAGGAGAAGCTCCGATTTCCGCAAGCGGAAAGGGCCCAGGCTATGTAGAGTTTACAATCCGTAATGTCGGAATGCTGACGCAGGCGGTATTTGACCTGGAGCCAGGAAATTCCATTTTCCTGCGCGGGCCGTACGGCAACCATTTTCCGGTAAAGCAGTTTGAAAACAAAGATTTACTGATTATATGCGGCGGTACTGGCATGGCTCCGGTCATGACGATGATCAATCATTTTTACGATCATCCGGAAGTGTGTAAGTCGGTAAATATTATTTCCGGTTTTAAAAATGCGGAAGCGGTGTTGTTCCGTGATGAAATAGAGAAGTTTAAGAGCCGTTTCAATATGATTGCCACGCTGGATAATGAAGAAGCCAAAGGATTTGAAACCGGTATGGTGACGGCTCATATTGGAAAAATACCGATCAAATCATTTGACGATTATAATATCGTCATTGTCGGTCCGCCGGTTATGATGCGTTTCGCAGCCTTGGAATGTATCAAATGCGGTGCCGAGGAAGAAAAGATATGGGTATCTTTTGAACGTAAAATGTGCTGCGGCGCCGGAAAATGCGGACACTGTAAGATTAATGACACGTATGTCTGTATTGAAGGCCCGGTGTTTAATTATGCGAAATCAAAAGAATTGTTAGATTAAAGTTTATTGATAAAAATTATCAAAAGTTTCGTGATACGGTAAGGACAAGGCTAAAATGGTTTGCTATACTTAGTTATGATAATGAATTTCTAAAGTTCTGTTTTGGTAGAAAATACTATCATACTTTTGGCGTTTTAGCCTTTCTTTACCAGTTCTGGAAGCCGGCTTTTGATATTCTGGTACGGTTTGTTTATGTAAAAACCGTGTGAGGATAGTGAAAGCCGGTTTGTCTTTTTGTAACAGTTCAGCAGTTTTGTTTCGTGTGCTCGCTGTTAGTCGCATGCGCCGCGGTCAGTCATGTGCTCACTGTCAGTCCCATACAAAATATAACAATTTCCTGCTCCATCAAATGGATTTTCTAACCGCTCTGACAAGATTGCTTTTGCGTACGCAACCGCCCTCAATGCGCCGTTCGGGCGCAGTTCGGACTTTTGAGGACATCCCTGTCCTCAAATTGCTGGTCAGGCGCAGAGCGCTAAGAAAATCTCATTTTCTTCCGCAAGGATAATTGGTTATTATTTTGTACGGATCTGACATTCCACGTCTATGAAAGACCGCCTTATGCTGCCAAACTTCTGGAGTATTTAACAGAACTATTGGAACTTCCGGTATGCCTACTATTTTTGTTTACAGAAATATTTATGGAACATTTCGCGGCTGATGTTGTCAGGCAGACGGCACAAAACAGGATGGACAGCATATTTTGTGCCGTCTGCCGTCCGGAACCATGCCGCAAATGTTCATATAATATTTATGTACCCCCCTACCAGATTTTTAATTCGTGAACCTGCCGTTCCAACTCATCCCGGAAATCAGGATGCGCAATTTTAATCATGTTTTTCACACGATCCCTCATTGGCAGTCCGCGCAGCGGAGCAATTCCGTATTCGGTAACGATGTAATCAGCCGTATTTCGCGGAATCGTCACCGGTGATCCCGGAGTCAGAATCGGCTGTATTTTGGAAACGGTTCCGCCTTTTGCCGTAGAGGTAAGGGCGATGATGCCTCTTCCGCCTTTGGAGTGGAACGCGCCGTACGCGTAGTCCAAAGCGCCGCCGCTGCCGGAATATTGGCGGGGCCCCATGCTTTCTGAACAAATCTGCCCGGTAACGTCCACCTGGATTGCGGCATTTACGGATACCATATTGTCGTTTTGCGAAATGACAAACGGATGGTTGACCCATGCGGCGCGGCGGAGCATGATGGATTCGTTGTCTGCCATATAGTCATATAACGCCTGATCGCCCCAGGCAAATGCGCCTACTGTTTTTCCGGTGTTAAAATTCTTCCGGGAGTTGTCCACTACGCCCGCCCGGAGCAGTTTGCCCATGGACGAGGTGATCATTTCCGTATGGATTCCCAGATGTTTGTGTCCCATTAAAGCTTCCCCAACTGCATTCGGCATACCGCCGATTCCCAGTTGGATACAGTCGCCGTCATTGATTAATGATATTACATGCTGCGCAATCTGCTGATCGGTTTTTGAGGCAGGCGGGGCAGGGGCGTATCCCAGAGTATTGGTTTCTTCATAGATGTAGGTGGCTTTTTCAATCGGAATGGCCGTTTCACCATACACTTTTGGGATATTTTTATTCACTTCAAAGATAATTTTATCTGCGCTTTCCAAAGCTTCCAGGGACGTTTCCAGGTCGAAAGACAGATAAACGTTGCCAAATTCGTCCATCGGGGATACGCCGGCGACAAAAACGCTGGCCTTGCGTGCAGTAGCAACGCCGGTACCGCTGGAATGAAGATCCATCGGGCAGAAGTGGAAACGGCCCGTATCGTGGCCGGCCCGTCCGTCTTTATTGTAAAAATAGGTATAAATATCGATATGGTCTTTCAGGGAATTATCCAGCATGACCTGATAATCGTCCATCATGAGCATTGTCCAGAGAGCGACATTTCTGACACGCGGGGCGATCGTATGCAGGTTACGGATAAAGGAAGTTGGTTCGCAGCCGTAAATAGGAGTTACGATTGTATCGTTGGATTCAATCATGTCTAAAGCGCCTTGCAAAGTTCCCAGTTTTGATTGATAGATTTCCTGTTTTGTCATAGCATACCTCCGTTTTATGCTCCAAAGAAATTTTGAGGGTTTGTAGTTACCATATGTTCCACCGTTTCAGGCGATAATCCCATTTTGATGAGGGCAGGCAAAATGTCTTCAAAAACATGTGTCCAGTTCCAGTTGGCCAGGTCTTTGGCATCCTGTTCGGAATAAACCCACGGGTCGCCTAACATACGGATAATGCTGTCATGTGAAAGAATCAGGCGGTCGGCATATCCGCTTCCGGCAAGGCCTACGATTTCAGCTAAGCGGCGGCTTTCCGGCAGGGCGCCGGTAAATCCCTGGATGCCTAAGCGGTCGAATCCGCCGTAAACGCCCTGTTCCATTATTTTTAACAGTTCGTCCATGTCCGTGCAGTTGTCCAGATGTCCGATCATGATATGGTCCGCTTTCGCGCCGTATTCCGTCAGGCGTCTGGCCTGTTCGGATCCCATAGTCCCGTTTTGCGTATGGGTAATGATATGGACGTCTGTTTCGGCAGAAACACGGGCGGCAGCCTGTAAAAACAGGTCTTCGTATTCCGTGATCTGGTTTGCGCCTGTGGCAACTTTCAAAACTCCGGTTTTAATACCGGTATCACCGACACCTTCGGTTACTTCTTTTAACATCATCCGATAAATTTCTTCTTTTGCATTTCCGTATGCCATCCGGAATTTGAAATATGCCGGAGCGCCCTCGCCCTCATAATAATACCCGGAACTGGCCACGATATTTACGCCGGATTTTTCTGAAACTTCTTTTAAAAAATCTACTTTCCGGCCGCAGTCCGCCGGAGTGGCGTCGACCACGGTCTGTAACCGGCAGCGTTCTTTGGCATCGTTCAAAACGGATACGCATTTGTCCATGGTTTGTTCCCACTGAAACGGGGCCAGGACTGCGCCCTCCCAGCCGGGATAACCAAAGAGCACATGCTGATGTGAAAGACAGCGGCCCAGCCGGTCTGCCGGAACAGGTCCGGTTACGGTTTGTATCATTTTGCTCATAAAAATAATCCTCCCATTAAAAAAATTTGGTTCTTTTCACAGAATTTTTTCGCTGAAATAGTGATGTTTTTCTTATCTGCAAATACCGTGCCAAAAAAGGAAAAGTAAAATTCCTACCTATTAAAGCATTTTTTATATCACAGGAAATACCGCGTCAGATGAAATACAGGAGTTTCGTCATTGCCGGGCGCAGGGAAGAAAATAGAATAAAAAGTAGCCATACAGGATAGAAAGTATACTTAAAATAAATGAAAAACAGGCATAAAAGAGGAAAAAGCGGCTCCAAAAACTGGCATTGGTTTTGCTCATTTATAAGTATCAATAAAACATGTCATGAAACGAACAGGAATGACAGGAGAAAGTAGGAGGAAAATCAAATTATGGAAGGAACAATGAAAGCCTGGTTTATCACAGAACCTGGAAAAATGGAAATGAGAGAAGTGCCGATCCCAAAAATCGGACCGAAAGACATTCTTTTTAAAGTTTCTTATGCAGCCGTATGCGGAGGAGATCTACCGGCGTATGAAAAGGGAAGCTATCTTCAGCATTTTCCGATCACAACCGGACATGAATTTACCGGTTATGTAGTGGAAGTCGGAGAAGAAGTAGAAGGCATCGAACCGGGCCTGCGGTTTATGGGCACAAATCTGGAATGGTGCGGGGAGTGTGAAGCCTGCAAATCCGGAAACATGTTTGCCTGTGAGGATATTACGAAAAAAGGCCTTGGATTCGGGACAAACGGCGTATTTGCAGAATACAGCGTCATACATAACGCAATGTTAAACGTCAGCGTTTATCCGCTGCCGGATAATATTAACGACCTGGAGGGTTCTACCTGCGAGCCAATGTGCGTAGGCGCTGGCGTTGCGGATACGCTGGGAATCCAGGGAAATGAAACGATTGCCATTTACGGGGCAGGAATCATCGGGCAGAGTTTGTGCCAGGCGATCAAAGCGCAGTGGCCGGATACAAAAATTGTTATGGTGAACCGTTCTCCGTTCAGGCTGGAACTGGCAAAAGAAAGCGGTGCAGATTATATCATCAGTTCCAAAGACAGGCCGGCAATCGATCAGATGCGGGAAATGTTTGGGACGGCGAATTATACCTATCATTACGGAAAGAGCAGTGAAGCGGTCAATGTGGATATTGCTTTGGAAGTTACCGGAAATCCGGATATTGTCGCAGAGTGTTTCCATCTTGTAAAAAATTACGGAACCGTATGCCTGGTAGCAGGATACAGCGATGCCTACAGGGCTCCGATTGCTCCTGCCGACCTGTTTTTCAAAGCGATTAAATATGTACCTGGCCTGATGGGCAATTTCGGAAAATCGGTTCAGTATATGTCGGAAGGAAAATTCAAAACCACGCACCTGATTACGCATGTATTCCCGTTAGAAGAACTTCCGGCGGCATTTGCAGCGGCAAAAGATACAAAAAACAGCTGTAAGGTATGTATCAAAGTGGATCCGACGGCTCCTGATTATCCGTATAACAGACGGGATCAATAACAGACAGAAAAAGCAGGAAGCAAAAAGAATAACGGACAGAAAGAACAGGAAGCAGAAGAAATAACGGACAGAAAGAACAGGAAGCAGAAGAAATAACGGACAGAAAGAACAGGAAACAGAAGAAATAACGGACAGAAAAAATAAGGAATAAATGAAACGGGAACGGGATAAACAAACGGACAGGAAAGAATGTGAGGGAAAAGGTATGGGAAATCATAAAGTGGCAATTGTTACAGGAGCGGGTTCCGGCGTAGGCCGCGCAGTCGCTCTGACAATGGCAAAAGAAGGATATAAACTGGTAGTAGTCGGCCGTTCGACGGGAAACACAACGGAAACGGCGAATATGGTGAAAGAACTCGGCGCGGAAGTGACTGCAGTGATCGCAGATATCGGTTCCGAGGCCGATACGATCAAATATGTGGATGCAGCGATACAGGCATATGGCCGTATTGACGTTTATGTAAACAGCGCGGCGCGGTTCCAGCCGTATATGCATATTCATGAAATTGACGAAGAACTGTTTGACGATATTATGAAAATCAATGTAAAAGGCGCATTTTTTGGCATGAAGCATGTGTTAAAGCATATGGTAGAGCAAAAGAGCGGCGTGATCGTGAACGTAGGCTCCATGGACGGGCTGCAGAGCGAACCTATGCTTGGAGCATACAGCACCAGCAAACATGCGATGGTGGGTCTTACAAAAAACGCGGCTACCGAGTACGGGCATATGGGAATCCGGACCTGCTGCGTCTGCCCAGGGGCAATTCAGACAAAGATGATTGCGGAAGTGCTTGAAACATTGGATCCGGAAGTATTAGGACCGATGAGGAGAGCCGCCGATCCGCAGGAAATTGCGGATGCCGTATGTTACCTGGCGTCAGATAAAGCAACTTATTTGAACGGAGCAATTATCCGTGCAAACGGGGGAAAAGGGCTTTAAATCAAAAAACAAAGGAGAAAAATGAAAACAGAAAAAAGTTGTGGGATTCCGGAACTGTCAGCCAAACAGAAAGTAATGATATTAATTGCGCTGGCGTTGGTATTTTTCTTTAACAACGGGGATACGGCGCTGCTCAGTTCTGCGGCGCCGACAATCCTGGCCGATCTGGGACAGGCGGAATTATATGCGCTGATCTTCAGTGCAAAATTGTTGACAAACGCCGTGTTTATTTTGTTAAGCGGCAAACTTTCCGACCGATTTGGCAGACGGAATATTATGTTAATAGGTCTTGTATTTATTTTCATTGGATATCTGGGCGGTGGTTTCTCCAAAAGTATGGCGATGCTGATTGCTATGAGGGCTGTTACCGGAGTTGGTTCCGGACTTTCTTTCGGATTGGGGTATACGATTTTAGGCGATCTGTTTACGGGAAAATCTTACGGAGCAGGGTATATGGTGCAGATGGCTTCCAGTGCGGTCGCTTTGATCGGCGGCCCGATCCTGGGCGGTGTGCTGGCCACTTATCTGCCATGGAGTTTTTGTTTCTGGACGCTGGTTCCAATGACGGTATTGGCAATTATTTTCCTGATGGCTTTTTGCCCGAATTATAAGATCGATGCGAAAGACAGTAAACTGGACAGGGCGGGAATTGTTCTGTTTGCGTTGGCAATGAGTATCCTGTTATTCGCCCTGTCGGTAGTCGGAGGTTTCTTTCAATGGACAAGTCCGCTTGTGCTCGGCTCCCTTTTGATCGCTGCAGTACTGCTGATTATATTTTTTGTGCATGAATCTAAAACAGAAAGAAATATTGCGATTTTTCCAGTGTCCTTATTTAAAAACAGGGCGATCAGCATTTCCTGTGTCGGGCAGTTATGCATGACGCTAAACAGCCTGTGCCTGTTAACCTATATTCTGTACTACGTGCAGAATGGAATGGGAAAATCGGCGGCAGTATCAGGAAACGTATTATCGACGATTTATATTGTCAGTACCCTGGTCGGGCTGTTTATTACGCGGAGAATGGGAAAAGGAAACCGATATGGCTTCTGGGCAAGGTTCACTGTTTTAGGGGAGAGCGCTGCGCTGCTGCTTGTTGTGGCATTATTAAAACCGGAAATGTCTGTTCAGGCATTGATTGTGCTGATGATCGTGTATGGTATTTTTGCATCTGTAGAAAGCACGGCGTTTATTATGACGGCTCAGTCAAGTTTAAGTCCGCTTCGCATGGCGGTAGGCACGTCCTGCCTGACTTTTATTCAGGCAACCGCTTCTTTGCTCGGGACAGCGTTAGGCGGGACGATTATAAATAACAGCGGCGATTTCATCAAAGGAATGACAAATGTGTTCCTGTTTGCGGCGATTATTACGATCGTTGGCGCGGTAATCGTATGCGTGGGAATGCCAAACAAAGATTATATTGCCAGGCAGAGGGAGCTTGCAGTCAAAGAAGATGAAAAGACAGCATAACGGATTTGCTGTCAAAAGGATGAGGGAAGCAAAAGAAAGCGAAAGAAAGAGAAAGATAAGGAGAGATAACATGAAAGAAAAAACAATTTCGGCCGGACGCAAATCTGCAGCGTTTATAGGATTGAGCATTATTGCGTTTATGGCGATGTTTTTGATCAGCGGCGTCGGCGTATGGGCATATTCCGTCGCAGCCACATTTAATTCGGTGGAACAGGTAGGCATGATCTTTACGTTGGAAAGCGTCGTCCGTACCGTAATGATTCCGATCAGTGGTAAGATCGGAGAAAAAATGGGAAGAAAAAAACTTGTGGTATTTGCAGTGGCGCTTTACATAATCGCTTATGCGGTAGCGGCCGTTTCGCAGAACTTCTGGATGTTTACTATATCCAGAACGATTACAGGCTTTGCCTGGGGACTGTTCGTTATTAACCTGATTACGCTGGTTTCCGATATTTACGGCCAGGATCAGGGGCCGAAGTACGCCGGAATCCTGCAGGCGCTTACCACGGTCGGAATGATTATATCCGGTCCGGTAGAGGGTGCGATCTGTGCAGTAAACTGGAGATTATTGTTTGCCATCAGTTTGCCGATTATGGTAGTTGCGTTAATTATCTGTATTATTGCCGTGCCAAAAGTCGAACCCGGGAAAGGGGACGGCTCCAAAATGGATATCGGCGGCTGCGTATTTACCTGTGTGATGCTGATTCCGTTCTCATTGTCCATGAACTGGGGGAATATATACGGCTGGGGTTCGCCGCTTATCATTGCGCTGTTCGTAGTTACGGCTGTCGGCCTGGTGTTATTGCTGTTTGCCGAGAAGAAAGCGGTAAGCCCGATGTATCCGGCGAAACTTCTGAAGAATAAATATTATTTAAGCATCATCGTTTTAAGTTTTGCCTATTCTTTTGTGAACGGGTCGCAGATGTATGCGCCTACGTTTGCACAGTACGTACTGGAAATTAACAGTACGCTGACCGGTTTCTTAACTTTGCCGGGCCTGATTTTTGCAACGATTATCACGGCCGTGCTCGGAGGAATTGCGGCAAAGACTGGTAAATATAAAGGAATGACATGGTTTTGGACGATTCTTACCCTGGCCAGCGGCATCCTGCTGCTGTTTGTGAAACCTATGGTGGGCGTTGGCGCGATGTCGGCGTATGTATTCCTGATGGTTGCGCAGACTCCTCTCGGAGCGGCGAACGGCGTACAGCAGATTGTACCGTATACCTATCCGATGAAAGTATTAAAGCCGGAGGAACTGGCGGTAGGCATGTCGTTTATGGGACTGGCCGGCCCGCTGGGAATTAACCTGGCCAACGGTATTTGCGGCGGTATGATGAACGGCTCGGGCGGTTTGATGTCACTGTTCTATATTCCGATTGTTATGTCTGTAGTCATGATTATATTCACGATATTCTTTAAAGATGTAAAACAGGGCGATACGATCTGACCGCTTTGGACAGAAAGAAAAGGGGCTGTGTGCTTGTTTTTAGCACACGGCCCCTGATTTATGCCGGAAACAAAAGATTTAGAGAAGAAGTTCCGTTAACTGCTGCGCGTCGATGCCGTTCATGTAATAATTAATGTCAAACGCTTTCAATTGCGTGGACAGATTGTGGTCCAAATGCAGGCCGATCATGTTTTCTTCCAGTTCCCTCAGGTTTCCTTTCCCGAAAAAGTCGCCGGTGAAATGAATATCTTCAATCGTATTGTTTTTTGTCTGTACAAAAGCGGTCACCAGTCCTGCCGGAAACTTTTTCTCTGTTTTCATATTGTATTCCGGCGTATGGCCGTAATTCCATTCCCAGGTACTGTATTTGTCGTCGCGAAGTTTCTGGACTGCCGCCATGTCGCTTTCGGAAAACCGGATGTGTTCTAAAGGCGTATCTTTTCTGATGCTGTCTAAAAGAGCCGTTTTAAAGGCGTCCATCTTAATTGGCTGTGAGGCGTGGTCATTGATGCAGGTAATCCGGGAACGGACGGATTTGACGCTTTTGGATTCAAATTTTGCTTCTTTTACTTTCAGGGCGTTTGATACGGTTTCCAGATTGGAATCTAGCATAATACATCCATGGTGAAGTACGCGGCCATGCTTATAATACTGGGAATTTCCCGAGAACTTTGCTCCGTCAATGGTAATATCGTTCCTGCCGTTAAATTCGGCGTGTATCCCGAAATTCTCCAGGGTTCTGAGCACCGGTTTGATAAACAGGCGGAAATTAAAATCGGGATTTTTTTTCGCATCTATGATAAAAGTAAAATTCAGGTTTCCTTCGTCGTGGTATACCGCGCCGCCGCCGGACAGACGCCGGGCGATATGGATGTTATGATCTTTGACATAGATCTGATTGATTTCCTCCACAGGATTCTGGTACTTTCCGATGACGATCGTATTGGAATTTTGCCATAAGAGGAATACTGTGTCATCCGTGTATTTTTCAAACAGATATTCTTCTAATGCAAGGTTAAAATAAGGGTTTTTTAATGGCGATTCAAAATATAACATAAGAGGCTCCTTTCGTGTTTCAGATGATTTTCCGGTAATTTTGTGATTGAGGTACAGAGGCAATTGTCTTGGCGGAGAATACCGGCTGCCGGTTATCAATCCAGGACATGTGGTTGAGTATTTCCGCCGTTGGAAGTCCGTCCGGCGGGTTTTTGGAGATCTGACGCGCCAGTTTTGCATAGTGAAATTTGTCGTCTTTCGGAAACGGCAGATGGTACAGGAAGATCCGCTCAAACGGCAGGCTGCGGACAAATTCCTGTCCCTCTGCAGAATACAGCTGATACAGATTAAAAAAACCTGCGGTAATCCGTCCGGATATCCGGGAAGAAAAAATTTCGGCGTCTTCCCGGGAGAGGACGGCATCGCCTGCAATGAAAAAGGTTTCATCATCCTGTTCCACGAGGTAGGACTGATGCGGATCCTTTTTAAAACTCTCGCCGTCGTGTATGGTGTATTTGGCATATATGTTTCCGGACGGGCCGCAAATTCTGTAAAGCTGCGGGCCGGCCACTTCTACTGCGACGTTTCTGACCGTTAAGCCAGGGCCGTACAAGGCGGAAGAAAAAGACTGGCGCATGACATGGCTGACTCCGGCTTTACTGTAATGGTCGGAATGCAGATGAGTAAAGAGCAGCTGATCCGTGAAAGCGAAAATACCTGTCCGGTTTAACATTTGCTTCAGCAGCTCTTTCGGCATATTAGAAAACCCTTTTTGTTTTCCGTTATGGATGCCGTCCGCTAATAATCCGCTTTTTCCGTTCCAAAAGAATAATCCGGCGTTAACGGAATGAAAAATGTAAGTATTCATGGGGATTCCTCCTGTATCATTATAATTTATCAGATTATATTTATCTTTTTTACGCAAGATTGATGCCAACTATGAAAACGAATTTGCCGCGAACTCTATTTGAAGTATGGAGATATAAAAAATATTATCAGAACATTTACTGCATGGATCCGGACGGCAGACGACACAAAACATGTTGTCCTGCGTTCCGTCACATGGAGGCTCTAATCCCGCCGAAAACATGTTACGACTTCTGACGCAACCGTCCTCGATACGCCGTCCGGGCGTACTCGGACTTTTGGGGAAATCCCTGTCCCCCAATTGCTGCCTGAATACGGCGGGAGTAAGAGCCTCTCATTTTCCTGCACAAGGACAGTCCATCCTGTTTTGTGCCGTCTGCCTGAAAACATCGGCGGTAAAATGTTCCGGCAACATTTTTGT
>JAAWJJ010000023.1 GCA_022796875.1 Eubacterium sp.
ACGGTGCCGCCTGCTCCCACATGGCGGTATACTCCGGACAGTTCCGCTTTCGGGTCAACTTCCACATCGGTTTCCACATACTCTCCCGGCATGGATTTGATCAGTTCAATCGCAGAACGCAGATCATCCACTTTATTCATTGCTATTACCTCCTTTATTTTGTTTCCTGTTTTATGGTTCATGTTTGTATTCACATTGTATTCCTATATAGCTGATGTATAGCCACATGGTTTTTTTTACAAAATTTTAATATTAATTTTGTGAATAATTTATAAATAATTTTTTTAATGCTTTCTCTTTTTTTTCGGTGCCGTTCCATATATAATAATATACAGGTATAATTGCTTTCTGAATATCGCCGCTGTTAACGTTGTATAATACATCATATAGATGTATATAGCGGCTGTATACATTGCACAGATACACCATATAGACATTATATAGCGGCTGTATACATTGTATAGATCCGCTGTAAATTTGAATGGAATTGAAAAAGGAGAATTATATGACGGAACATAACATCGTTATTGCCGAACATTCCCTATATGAAATCAGGCTTACCGCAGTCTGCTGCGGAAAAGACCTGTCCGTAACGGTTTGCGGCGGAACGCATCCCCATATAGGCGCCGTCTGCCTGGCCTGCGGTATTTTACCGGACGGCTCCCAGCCAAAATATTCGGCAACTGTAAACACCATCACGGTAATGGATCATAAAGACGACGTTGTTGCCCGCCAACTGTCCGCCCGGCTTGCCGACAGGCTCCACGCTGTTGTTACCGTTGCCGCCGGGATTCACATTGACAACGCCAGGCCGGAAGAACTGAAAATTTTGCAGGAAAACTGTCTGGAAGCATCTGACCGTCTGCTAAAAGAACTTGACAAATAATACCGGATTCTTTTATCATTGAGATTCAGATAACCTAAAGAAAGGAATGGATGAAATGGCAACAGGACGTGATGAATCTTATTTAACGATCAGCGAGATGGCAAAAATCTGCCGTGTCAGTCGCCAGACTCTGATCTACTATGACAACAACGATATTTTTAAACCGGAATTTACCGACAGTCACGGATATCGTTTCTACTCTGTCTATCAGGTGCCATTTCTGCGGGAAATCTGTGCGTTAAAGGAAAAAAATTTTTCTTTAAAAGATATCGTGGAAAATTTAAAGGACCGCAATCTGGAAACGTTCCTTGACCTGCTTAAAGTTTATCAGCAGAATATTGATACCGAAATTGCAGAGTTGCAGAAGAAAAAGCAGGCGATCGACCAGCGTATCACCTATTACCAGAACACCAAAAAGGAACTGATGCATGTGGAAGAACCTTACATCAAACGGTTTCCGGAACGAAAATTCCTTTTCTGCGAATGGGGTACGGAAAATATGAGCCGTAAACAAATGCATCTGACGCATATGCAGCTCCGGAATCGGGCAGACGACCTGGCTGTTAAAGTAGATTTCGGCTGGGGCGCCATGTTAAAGCATGAATCCATCAAAAAGAACACTCCGCTGAAACACGGTGGCGGGTATGTTGTACTACCAAAAGAATTTGAAAACACATACGGCATCCCGGCGGAAAATTATATCGTAACCCCCGCAGGATACTTTGTCTGCATGAATGTTTACGCGATGCCGTATGACACCTCTTATCTGGACGCGCTTTACGGCTGGATTACGGACAACCATTATTCTATTATCGGGGATCTGATCGATGAATGTATTCTGGATACCACTTTTTATAATAAAGACCGAACAACGGACTTCTGCCAGCTTCAGGTACCGGTCCGGATTCCCGGGCTACGCATAGAAACAGACATGTAACCCGAAAACCATTATTATTTTCAGGAGGAACCTATGGCTTATTATATCAATAATAAGAAAAAGAAAACAAACACCGAATCCCGGAAACCGCCAATGGATGCCAAAATTGAGGAACAGAAAAGACGCCGCAAATTTCAGCTTTTAGGCGGCGTAATCGTAATTATCATTTTCCTGATCTGGGGACTGGTCACAAAAGGATTTTAATGAAATCCATACTTCAAATATTTAGTTATGATAGCAAATACTTGTAGAAATACTTGTATTTGTTATTTTTTTATAAAAATTTACTAAAATTTTTTAAAAAAAATTGTGCAGGTTTCCACAGAGAAACTACTTGCCTGTATGGTAACTACACACTATAAAATAAGAATATCAAAAGAGTTGGCGGTTCTAAGATAATGTCAGATTCTTAACTTTTTCAAAGAAAGGAGGAAAAAAGAGAAAATCCGAAAAGTTTGTCTGCTTTCCTGGTATACCATTTGAATACTTGTGTCCTTGTATGGGCTTTCCATTGTGATACACATGGTTATACTTGGTTTTTGATGCTTTTCAGAAAAACAAAATAACGAATAAAATGGCTGTATGATTCAGCCGAAAGGAGTTGAAATATGAGCCCTTTACTGATTGGACTGATCGGTCTTATAGCATTGCTCGTCTGTCTGTTCCTTGGAATGAACATTGGCTTTTCTATGATTCTGGTCGGATTTATCGGCTATGCAATCCTTATTAGCCCGAAAGCGGCGGTCGGATTGTTTGCCAGCGTTCCGTTTACGACCGTAGCAAGCTTCAGCTTCTCGGTTATCCCATTGTTTGTTTTAATGGGGCAGTTTGCTTTCTACTCGGGTCTGAGTCAGGATTTGTATTCATTCTGTTACAAGTGGTTAGGCCGGGTACCGGGCGGACTTGCTGCTGCTACCATTGCAGCCTGCGGCGGTTTCGCTGCTATTTGCGGTTCTTCTACTGCAACTACTGCAACAATGGGCGTTGTTTGTTTACCGGAAATGAGAAAGTACAAGTACAAAGATGAACTTGCCTGCGGTTCTATTTCAGCCGGCGGAACGTTAGGTATCCTGATCCCGCCAAGCGTAGGTTTCATCCTGTACGGTATTACTGCCAGCCAGTCTGTCGGCGCCATGTTCGCCGCAGGTATTATTCCGGGTATTTTACTCGCAGTCGTGTACATAATTACGATTATCCTGCAGGTAAAGAAAAATCCTTCTCTTGCAGAAAAAGGCGAAAAATTCACGATGAAAGAAAAACTGGCTGCGTTTAAAAGCATTATCGGTATTATTATTATATTTGTCATCGTGCTTGGTGGTATTTTCGGCGGCTTATTCACTGCAAACGAGGGAGCCGCAGTAGGAGCTTTCGCTGCATTTATCTACATGATTATTAAAAAGAAAGCATCCTGGGAAAATATCAAAAAATCATTAACGGATACATTAAAAACCAGTTCCATGATTTTCATGATCATGATCGGCGCTTATGTATTCGGATATTTCCTGACCGCTTCCAAACTGCCGATCACATTGGCACAGACCGTTGCCGAATTAAACATGCCGCCGATTATCGCGATTTTGTTAATTCTGGCAATCTATGCCGTACTTGGCTGTTTTGTCGACTCATTACCATTGATCGTATTGCTGACACCGATCTTTTTACCGATCGTTATGCAGTTCAATATGAATCCGGTATGGTTCGGCGTATTGATGGTTATGGTAATGCAGCTCGGACTTATTACGCCGCCGGTAGGCATGTGCGTATATGTCA
Organism: Eubacterium sp.; assembly: GCA_022796875.1. Classification (GTDB taxonomy): domain Bacteria; phylum Bacillota; class Clostridia; order Lachnospirales; family Lachnospiraceae; genus JAAWJJ01. The sequence goes on from JAAWJJ010000023.1 coordinate 3,594, forward strand.
TGGGCGGTATCGCAAAGGACGTCCCCCTGCAGAGGATTTTCCTCGGGGTGTTCCCATTCGTTATCGCGCTGCTTATCACCTGTGTAATCGTTGCAGTGATTCAGCCGCTGTCACTGGCGCTGCCGACACTGCTTGGATTTATAAGTTAAAATTCACTTAAAATTAGGAGGGAAAAGAATGAAAAAGAAAATCGTGTCTATGTTACTTTGTACAGTAATGGCAACTGCCTTAGCTGCAGGCTGCGGCAGCCAGAAAACCGACGACGCCGCTGCTCCGGCTGACAACAACGCTGCTCCGGAAACTGAGGGCGAAGCTTCCGCACCTACGGCTGCTCCGGAAACGGAAGGCGAAACTTCCGCACCTGCGGCTGCATCTGCAGGTTCTACCGCTGATATTGAACTTACCTACGACGGAGAGCCGATCGAACTGCTCGTTACCCAGCATGACCCGGAAAATTCCGCTACCGGCGAATTTTTGAACGACTGGAAAAAGATCGTGGAAGAAAAATCTCAGGGCAAACTGATCCTGAATATCAACCATGGCGGTACTCTGGCAGGACCGAAAGATACCTACGATTATGTATTGAACGGAACCGCTGATATCGGCTGGGGACTTCAGTCTTTCTATGCCGACGTATTCCCGGTATCCGAAGTATTCTCACTGCCGATGATCGACATTGACAATGCCATCCAGGGTTCTACGGCAATTTGGAACTTCTACAAATCGACGGATTATATGGATGCAGAATACGAAAACTTCCACGTACTGCTTCTGCACACGAACTGCCAGTCACCGATTTCTTTCGTCGGCGATAAAATTGAAACAGTAGAAGACCTTGCTTCCCTGCAGTGCCGTGCAAACGCAGGCCCTCCAACCACATTTGCTCAGAACCTGGGTATGACTCCTGTTTCTATCGCTATTACGGAATTATATCAGGCATTACAGACCGGCGCATGCGAATCCGTTATGACAGACTGGCACGCCATCAGCTCTTTCAAATTAAATGAAGTATGCAAAAACTTCTTAGATGAAAACCTCGGCGTATCCACATACTTCATGGTTATGAACAAAGACAAATATGAAAGCTTACCGGAAGACCTGCAGAAAATCCTTGACGCAGCCAGCGAAGAAGCAATTGCCGCTACAGACGCATGGCAGAGATACGAAGATACCGTTCGTGATACGATCACTTCCGCTAATCCGGACGCTATCTATACATTCAGCGATGAAGAACATGATAAATTAAAAGCCGTTGCAGATGAAACCATTCAGCAGTGGATTGAAAGCATGAATGGTAAAGGATATGACGGACAGGCAATCTATGATGAAGCTATGGCATGCCTTGAAGCTGCAAAATAATGCTTTCCTTTATTATAGACAGCACATTCCGTCCCTGAGATAACTGTTAGTACAAATACTGGTACAACGGATCATCCGTATCTGTTGTGCCGGTATCATACGGCAGGAAATGGAGGAATTATTAAATGAAAAAATTTCATGCTGCAGTAGAAAAATTTTGTGGTGGAGTAAGTTATATCTCGATGGTTGCGCTGTTATTCGCAATGTTTGTACTTGTAATTGATATTATCCTTCACCTGTGTACCAAGAATATACGTATTCTCGGTAACCGTGAAATGGTAGAGTTGAGTATGGTTGTCATGATGTTCCTTTATATGGCAGTGACACAATTTCAGAAAGGCCACGTTCGTGTAGACATGTTCGTAAACAAATTCGGACCGCGCGGTTCTAATATTGTATTCGGTATTGTAGAAGGTGTGACAACAGTATTGTGCGCGATGCTTTGTTTCAAATCTTTCTCACAGACCGGTACTTACATTCAATCCGCACTGGGGACGTCCGTACTGCATATTCCGTTCTGGCCGTTTATGATTATAATGGGCGTCGGATTTGCATTGTTTACACTTGCTTTGCTGATTACAACGATTGAGTTTTTTATGAAAGCCGCTCACCCGGACGCTCCGGAAGAAACCGCTTAAATAATTTCGGTTGCCACGCAAAATTTTTATTATCAGATTTTTTTGCAATAAAAAGCCGTCGCATTTATGGTATTATGAGAATCCATAAATGTGACGGTTTTTCTTTTCATCAAAATCCGAGCATCCTGCGTTGAATGATCCAAAACAGACGTTACCTTTACAGTTAACTCAGCCCAGGCACCCTTAAGGCACCCGAAAGGTTCTGCTTAGGGCTGCTTTGTTCCCAACCTGACCCGATTCACAGATTTCCGTCGCTTAAGACCCGGACATCAACGCCACTTATAAAGGGCAGCTCTGCCCCTTCAAACCCGAAACAGGATATCACCCCTACTATAGCGGATTGTAGGTACAGGGTACCGCTAACACCCCGGCTGCTCGGAGTATTTATTGTACTTCATTCCACGTCGTTTGTCAAGGTTGGCGGAAAAATTTTCACTTGAAACCGACGCGCCTTTTCTACAAACCGCCTGGCAAATACCGGATTCGACGGATAATACAAATGCGGAAACCCCATCCAGCAATTTTCACTTTCTATAATACACGGATATTCCTTTCCGGATACTGGTTTTACGGCTATTGCATCCTCTCCGTTCATGGTACTGTCATAATAGTGAAACTCATGCCCTTTTATCTTTTCTCCCGGCAGTAAAAACCGGCTTTGCGTTTCCTGCATTTCTATATATCCGAAACGTACCGATTTTCCCGTATAAAAACAGTGTGCCGGAATCACGCCGGCCATTTTAAAACGGTTTCCCTCCTGGTCTGTAAGTTCATTATGCAAATACATAAAGCCGCCGCACTCCGCTACTACGGGCATTCCGTTTTTTGCAGCCTGCCGGACGGACGCGCGCATACCGCTGTTTGCACTGAGCTCTTCCGCATACAGTTCCGGGTACCCGCCGCCGAACAGCAAGGCATGACAATTCTGCGGCAGTTTTTCGTCGTGCAGCGGAGAAAAATATACTATTTCTGCTCCGTTTTCTTCTAACGCCTGAATATTATCCATATAGTAAAAACAAAACGCTTCATCCCTGGCTATGGCAATAACGGGCCTCTCCTGCAGCGGTATCGGCCTGTCCTGGGCCGCTGTCGGACCGACTGCGGAAATTTTTTCGTAACGTTCCAGTTCCTCCGCCGTATCCGCTATTTCCATAATCTCTTCTACGGAAACGGTTTTCTGAAATTCCTCTGAAACTTTTTGCAGCTTTTCCTGAATCCTCTCCAGTTCATGCGGCAGAACCAGCCCCAGATGCCTGCTCCCAATCTGCAGGTCTTTCCTGTCGGGCAGGAATCCCAATACCGTCACGCCTGCTTCTTCTATCAAAGGTTTTATGACATCATAATACCCTTTTGAAATCCTGTTTAATATTATACCCCGGATCAGATGCTCTTTATCATACGAAAGAAAACCGGCAATCAAGGGTATGACGGAGCGCCCCATACCTTTTGCGTCAATAACAAATATAATCGGCGTTTTCGTTACTTTTGCCAGATGGTAAGAGGAGCCTTCCTCCCGAATCCCGCCCAGGCCATCGAAAAGTCCCATAACACCTTCCAGAACCGCAAATCCGTTTTCTTCCATATGATTCAGGAAAAGCGTCCGGGTTTGTTCCTCGTCTGTAAAAAAAGTATCCAGATTTTTTGCGGGAACCCCGATTACTTTTTTATGAAACATCGGATCAATATAATCCGGCCCGCATTTACAGGAAACAACCTGCTTTCCCCTGCTTTTTAACGCCCAAAGCAGCGCGCAGGTTACAATTGTTTTTCCGCTTCCGCTTTTCGGCGCAGCGATCATCACTCTTCTTACTTTCATTCCAGTCCTCCCGACTGTTTTTCTTCCGCAAATTCCGCAAAGTTAAAGGCACAAATCCAAACCGGATTTTCTGACTGCATCAAATGATACGCTCCCGCCTTTTTTGCCCTGGCTACCTGCAATTGAACGATTTCTTCCCTTTCCACCGGGAATAAAGACAGGATTTCCCGGACCTCACTGATGGTTTCAAGGCTTATAGCGTTGATCACAACACGCATGGCCGGATTGATCCGCTGCAATTCGGCCAGTATTTCTTTCAGCCGGCCTTTGCTGCCCCCGATAAACGCATGCGTTGCCATCGGCAGATCCAATAGTCCGTCCGGCGCCATCGTTTCTACCACGGTGATGTTTTCCAGACAGAATTTTTGTTTGTTTTTTTCAATCAGCTCAACAGCCTCTTTCTTCTGTTCCAGCGCGTATACCTGGATACTGTCAGAAAGTCCTGCTATTTCTACCGCAACAGAACCCGTACCGCTGCCGATATCGTAAACTACCGCTCCCTCCTGCAGCCGCAGCTTACAGATGCTGACTTCCCTGACTTCTTCTTTTGTCATAGGGACTTTGTCCCGGATAAACGCTTCATCGGCTATGCCGTGCGTCAGATTTCTTTTTACGGCGTCAGGATTATTTATAAAGCAGGTATACAGGCCGTTTTCTGTCAGTTCGCAACATTTCGACGGCGTAAGTTTCTCTATTTTCTGGTCTTCATAAGATAACCGATAACCGACGGTTACTTCGCAATTTGTCAGGCCGGCTGCCAACAGCAATTTTCCCAGACGGTTGATATCTGTAACGCCCGAAGTCAGCAAAAAAGTCTTTTGGCTGTTTTGAATCCTGCGTATAAGGTTGTTCAGTTTTTTTCCGTGCATGCTGTAAACGGCCGCATCCTGATAATTTTCCCCGATGCAGGCGGCCAGACAGGCGACGGAAGAAATTCCCGGCATAATCCGCAGCGACGCCTTTAACCGGCCCCCGTTGATTTCTTTTTTCAGGGCGGCATATAACGGCTGGCATCCACTGTAAAAACCACTGTCGCCTGAAAAAAGAACCGCCGCTTTTTTCTGTACCCCGGACAGGTTTTTACGCTGCATTTCTTCTAAATACGGAATGATCTGCTTCGCCTGATACAGCGGACGTTTCTCAAATTTCGGATGAAGATTTTCCAGAATCCGCTCCGCTCCCAGTAAAATGTCCGCCTCGTTTATCGCGTTTTCCACCTCTTTTGTCATGCAGTTTTTGTGCCCCATGCCTATCCCGGCCAGAACGATTTCCATATTTCGCTCTTGTTTTTCAGCCGGAACAATATGTTTTCTTATTTCCGTACATTTTTTTCTTTCAATATACTTTTCCAATTCTTCACACATTTCGGAAAAGGAATATCCGCCCGTTTCTTCCGGACAGCCTATTACATATACCTGCGCGCCCGTTCTCTCTGCCGCTTCCAGTTTGTCTGGATATCCGCCGGATATGCCGCTTTCTTTTGTTACCATATGCGATATATGGTACTGATGTATTACGGCTTCATTCATTTCCGCAGTAAAAGGCCCCTGCATGGCAAGGATCTGTTTTCCGCAAATCCCCTGCTTTAAACAAAGAGAGATACTTTCCAGGCTCGGAAGCACCCTTACGTATAGCCTCCTTTTAAGATTTTCCGAAACGCAGTATTCTGGCAGTTCTTTGCTCCCGGTTGTCAAAAGGATATTTCCCTGCGTTTTCTCCAATGCTTTTACACAGGATGCATTTGTTTGAAAATATTGAATGTTCTGCCCGCTTTCCCTTTGCGCAGCGCAGTCCCTTTTTAACCGGAGATAGCGGACAGGATTTCCCAATGCATTTTGTCTGTCCACCGCCAATTTAATATTATTTGTAACTTCCTTTGCAAAGGGATGCGTAGCGTCCACTACTGCTGCAAATTTTTTTTCATCCAGAAATGCTTCAATTTCTTCCTGGCTCATTCTTCCCTGGCGGACGGTAACTAACGGATGCTCCTGCAGTACCAGTTCCCCGTATTCCGTTGCAACGCAAACGGTATGGCGTACCTGGGCGGTTTCCAGATATTTTGATAATGTTCTTCCTTCCGTCGTTCCCGAAAATATCAATAATTCTTTCATTTTTCCTCCGCTTTTCAAACAGATTCTTTGAATACAGGCTGCTTCCATAACTGATGGCTTTCCTGGCAGACCGTTCTGTAAACAGGCTACTTTGAAAGACGTCTGTTATTTACGTCGTACCCTCTTTTTGTAATCAGTTTCCCGTTTATGATTTCAGAATCGGCGTTTCCGATAAATACCGTGGTAAACATATTTACCTGTCTGTCCCTCAATTCCTTTAACGTACAGGTTTCCGCTTTCGTTCCGTCCCGTCCTATGTTTTCCACATACCCGCAGGCCCGCTCCTCTTCTATCGTTTCCAGCAGAATATCGCAGGCTTTTTGCAGGTAATCTTTCCTCTTGTGGCTGGACGGATTATAAAGCACAATGACAAATCCGCCATCTGCGGCAGCTTTCAGCCTTTTTTCAATCTTCTCCCATGGTACCAGCAGATCACTCAGGCTAATTACGCAAAAATCATGGTTGACCGGCGCTCCGAGCACTGCCGCGCCGCTGCTTGCGGCAGTAATTCCCGCAATGACTTGCAGTTCCGTTTCCGGGTAATCTTTCCCGATTTCATACATTAACGACGCCATTCCGTAAATTCCGGCGTCTCCGCTGCACACGAGAGCTACCTGTTTTCCTTTTTCCGCCTCCTGAAAACAGAGAATACAGCGTTCTTTTTCCTGACGCATCGGCGTGGATAACAGTTCTTTTTCACGAAAACGCTCCTGCAGCAAATCCAGATACACGGTATAGCCGACAATTACATCCGACCGCTCCAATGCGCATAACGCCTCTCCTGTCATCATTTCTTCTTTTCCCGGGCCCATGCCCACAATATATATTTTATGGCTCATAACTTCCTGCTCCCCACTTTCTTTTCGCAACTGCAATCGTCATGCCGTCTTCTGCATATTTCCGGGCTATCAATCTGCCGCCTGTGCCGCAGGCCTGAATCGCCGCCCGCTCACAGACGTTATCAACGCCTACCTGTGCTTTTACAAAAGATGATTCTTCAAAATTTCCTTTTACTTTCTGCAGTTCTTCCGCCGTATAGGTAAAAAACGGAACCGCCTCTTTGCGGCACCACGCGAGAATTCCCGGCTCTTCCCGTTTCTGCTCCACAGAAGCTACGGCAAAAATTTGCGTTTCCGATATTCCCAGTTCGTATAATTTGTTTGAAATAAAATCTCTGATGTCCGTTTCCGGCTTCCCTTTTCTGCAGCCGATTCCGATCACATATTCCCTCGGCCTTAAAATAAGCGTCACATTCGGCTCCTTTTCTTTGGCCGTAATCAAATCTTCTTCGGCTGTAATCAAAATATCCGACGGCTCTTCCGGAGAATACAGCGCCACGCGCACGCCTGGCGGCAGACGCCTGATCCATGCGGCGTTCTGCCACGAAGTAAATGCTTCCGGCGAAAGATTCTTCCGTGAAATAAGTGCTTCCGGCGAAACAGAGATAGTAATCTCCTTTCCGTCCAGCACTTTAGAGGAAACTTTCGCAATTCCGTCTTTATTCACGATCGCAAGGCCATTTTCTTTTGCAAACAGATCCACCGCAAATTTTTTATTGATATCCGTTGCCGTAGTAATAACCGGTTCCGCTCCTGTTAGCTTTGCCAGAAAAAGGGCAAGTTCATTTGCCCCGCCGATATGCCCGGATAAAACCGGAATCACAAACTTCCCTTTTTCATCCATTACGAGCACCGGAGCGTCCTTTTGCTTATCTTTCACGTATGGGGCAATTGCCCTGACGGCGATTCCGCAGGAACCAATAAACAACATACCGTTCCTTTCCTGCATCTGCTCTTTTGCCCACTCGCCGACAGGCGTTTCTACAAATACTATGGCCTGCTGCCCGCCGGTTTGTTCTATACAGGCTGTATGTTCTGCACCGCCAGTTTGTCCTATACAAGCTGTATGTTCCGCGCTGGCCTTATGCTTCGTAAACAGTTCAATTTCTATTTTCTCTGTCTGACCCGCTGTTTTCTGTGTCTGATCCGTCATTTTCCCGGCCTGACCCGCTATATTTTTTGAAAGCCGTTTTCCGTTTTCCGTAAAACTGATAACACATAGTTTCATGGCTGTCCTCCACGTGCTGGCCGATATTCTGTTGAAAAATCAGCCGCATAGAGCCTTGATTTCTGGTAGTGCTGGTGGGCGACCGCTTCTCCTGCCAGCACCAGCGCCGTTTTGGTAATGCCATGTTTCTGCGCCGTTTCATATAGTGTTCCAACCGTGCAGATATAGGATTCCTCTTCCGGCCAGGTAGCCTTATAGACTAACGCTGCCGGCGTTTCCTTTTTGTATCCGCCCTCAATCAGTTTTTCACTGAGCTGCTTTAACATCCCGGTACTCAGATAAATTGCCATGGTCGCCTGATGCGCCGCAAAACTTTCAATGCTTTCTTTTTCCGGTACTTTGGTTTTTCCCTCCATCCTCGTAATGATTAAAGACTGGGAAATTCCCGGCAGGGTATATTCGAGGTTCAGGGAAGCCGCCGCTCCGAAACATGCGCTGACGCCCGGACAGCTTTCATATGGAATTTCCGACCTGTCCAGTTCGTCCATTTGTTCCCTGACCGCTCCGTAAACGCTCGGATCTCCGGTATGCAGCCGAACCGTCGTCTTCCCATCGGCTTCCGCCTGCCGCATGACAGCAAGCACTTCCTCCAGCGTCATCGTTGCGCTGTTATATATCTCACATTCTTCCCCCGCATATGCCAGCAATTCCGGGTTTACCAACGACCCGGCATAAATAATTACATCCGCCTGCCCTAACAGCCTCATCCCTCTGACCGTAATCAAATCGGCTGCTCCGCTTCCTGCTCCAACAAAGTAAACCATTTTTCCGCCCCCTTACTTCTCGCCAGTTCTCCTGACTCGTTCGTATACAAAATACAGTCGACCGCCAGCTTTCCGCCGGCGCGTTTTTCCAGATAATAACAAATCCGTTCCGCCGCCTGTTCCATCACTTCCGGCAGTTTCCCGCCGTCCTCCAAAACATGTACCGCCTCTTCCGTCGTCACGCACTCCAGCAATTTCCGAATCCGTTCCGGCTCCATGCCCGCTTTTACCGAAAACGCCGCCAGCAGTTCCATTCTGCAGTCTGCTTCACGGGAATGTGTATTCATGATCCCGCCTGCAACTTTAACCAGCTTCCCGATATGTCCGGTCAAAAGCAATCTGCAATAACCCAGTTCCGCCGCCATATCAATCGTATCTCCGATAAAATTGCTGCATTTTACACTTTTGTCCAGATCATAGCCGTATGTCCGTTTCATAAAATCTATTCCGTAATTTCCGGGAGAAACCACAACATAATCAAACCCCTGTATTCTTCTCTGGTTCAATTCTATGCGGATCGTATCCCGAATCGCCTGAGCGCTCATCGGCTCTACAATACCGCTGGTTCCTAATATCGAAATTCCTCCGATAATCCCCAGCCGCGGATTAAAAGTCTGTTTTGCAAGCAATTCCCCGCCCGGTACCGATATTATGATTTTTAAACCGCCCTGATAATCCGCCGCTCTGCAAATCTCTTCCACTTCTTTGCGGATCATTTCTCTCGGCACGCGGTTAATCGCTGCATTGCCGATCTTCTGGTCCAGCCCCGGTTTTGTCACTCTGCCGACTCCGGCTCCGCCGTCGATCTCTATCCCCGGCTTTTCTCCATGACGGACCTCGGCAACGATCAAAGAGCCGGTCGTGATATCCGGATCATCCCCACCGTCTTTTTCCACGGCGCAGCTCACGCAAGTTTCCCCGCGGTTAATATCTGCAAGCCGCATCGAACAGGAAATTCCTTTCGGTGTTTCTATCGTTATTTCCGTTTTCTGTTTCCCGGTCAAAAGCATATATGCCGCCGCTTTCGCCGCGGCTGCCGCACAACTTCCCGTAGTAAACCCATATCTCATGGTGCATTACTCCTGTCGTACCGTATCAGAAGTGAAGTTCTTTCCCGTATCCGCAGCATTGCGTGTCAGCTCATACAAAAGGGCGTTGCAGATCGCGGCGGCGACATTGCTGCCCCCTTTTCTGCCGCGGTTTATAATATACGGAACGCTGCTCTCAAGAATCAGCTCTTTTGCCGCCTCCACATTTACAAATCCTACTGGAACCCCTATCACAAATGCCGGCCGCCAACTGCTTTCCTGCATCATTTCATAAATCCTGACCAGCGCGGTCGGTGCATTGCCGATTGCAAAAACAACCGGTTTTTCCATATTCCGGGCTTTCTCCATACAAACCGCCGCTCTCGTAGTTTTCTGCTGCCGGGCAAGTTCTGCCACATCCTCGTCAGCCATAAAGCAATACGCCCGGCCTCCCAGCTTTTCCAATGCCTTTTTGTTAATTCCGGACAATGCCATATTCGTATCGGTTACAATATCGGCACCTTCCAGAAAAAGTTTTTTTGCAATTTCCACCGCATTTTCGGAATACATCATTGTTTGTGCATAGTCGAAATCCGCGCTGGTATGTATGACCCGCTTTGTTATCATCTCTTCCCTTGCCGGAAGCACGATCTTTCTTTGCTCCAGTTCTTCGGAAATAATCTCAAAACTTCTTCTTTCAATTTCATCCGGCAATAACCGTTCTATTTTTTTCATACTTTCCAATTTTCTTTCTCCTGTTATCTTATTCCTTTAAACGGGCCTCTCTCAGCATCCCGTAAATTTCTTTCATATCCAAATATTCCCGTAACGTTTCCGCTAACCGGTCATATTGCTTTTCTTTAAAACTCTGATAATCCTCTATAGTTCCGTTTTCTGTCCGGATCCCTTTTTTCTCTGCCAGCGCACGAACCAACGCCGCCGCTGTTTCTCCTTTATCAAAAATCCCATGGACATAAGTCCCGTATACGTTTTTATTTTTCCCGGACACGACTACCTCTGTTATTTTTCCATGTTCCGGCTGCTTTTCTACATGTTCCGGCCGCTTCCTTTCGTGTTCTGTCCGGGCTTCTTCCTGCTCTGTCCGTTTCGTCAGTCCCATATGAATTTCATACCCGGAATACTCCAGGCCGGAAAGCGGCAAAAGTATTCCTTCCAGTTCGTTGACCCGGCCTTTTACCTGGCAGCGCACTTTCTCTTTTACTAACTGTGTGGCAACGGGTAGCAGCCCAATTCCTTTCAGGGTTCCGCCCTCTTCCACTCCCTCAGGATCCGCAATGGTTTCTCCCAGCATCTGGTATCCTCCGCAAATCCCAAAGACCGGTATTTCCCGCGCTTTCTTTTTCACTGCCGTTTCCAGGCCGTTCTGCCGCATCCATTTCAGATCTCCCATCGTATTTTTACTCCCGGGAAGCACGATCATATCCGGATGATGCAGTTCTGATACGGAAGCCACATAACGAATTGATACGTCCGGCATCTGTTCAAATACATTCAAGTCCGTAAAATTAGAAATTCGCGGATAACGCAGTACAGCAATATCAATGCCTTTCGCTTCTTTCTTACAAAACCGTTCCGTGAGGCTGTCTTCATCCTCAAGCGCCAGGTCCATATAAGGAATTACGCCTGTTACCGGAACGTTTCCCCGCTCTTCAAGCATCCGGATTCCCGGATTAAGTATGGATTTATCTCCCCGGAATTTGTTAATGATCAATCCGGCAACTCTTTTCTTTTCTTCTGCCGTAAGCAGCAGTAACGTTCCCAGCAGCTGCGCAAACACGCCCCCTCTGTCAATATCTCCGACTAGCAATACCGGCGCGTCTACAAGTTCTGCCATTCCCATATTTACAATATCGTTTTCATGCAGATTGATTTCCGCCGGGCTGCCCGCCCCTTCGATCACAATAATATCCGCAGATTCCTCTAACTTTCGAAATGCTTTTTTGATCTCAGGTATCAGCTTCGTTTTATAAGAAAAATAATCCCTGGCGCTCATATTTCCCAGGACTTCCCCGTTTACAATTACCTGCGATCCGGTATGGTTCGTCGGTTTCAGTAAAATCGGATTCATACAGACTGACGGCTTTATGCCTGCGGCCTCCGCCTGCATGACCTGCGCCCTGCCCATTTCCAGCCCTTCTTCTGTAATAAAGGAATTTAAAGCCATATTCTGTGATTTAAACGGAGCCGTACGATATCCGTCCTGCTTCATAATTCTGCAAAGGCCCGCCACGAGAAAACTTTTTCCCGCATTTGACATCGTTCCCTGAACCATAATTACTTTTGCCATCTGACTACTACCATACCTTTCCTGATTTCTGATACGTTTGTCTATTCCGTATTCGTTGTACTGGTTTCCCCACCGGGCCTGCAACTGATTTTCGTTGTTTTAAGTTATCCTGTAACCGTTTCCACGGTTTTGCCCGCTGCTACGGCATAAGCCAGCAGTTCTTCATTTGCTTTTTCAAAGCTTCCGAATGTATTTTTACAACAAACAACTCTTTTACACCGGTCAATTTTCCGCTCCGCCTCCCGCTGCAGTTTAACGGGAATCGGTTCAAACGCGTCTGCTGCAATCGTTTCCGCCGCCAACGCTCTCGCTGCCGGATAATCAAGATCATTTTTAAACAAAATCCCTGTAACAAACGCGGTTCCCTGCCTCTGCAGCTTCCGGTAAATATTTTTCCCGGTCCCGCCTCCGGCTATGACAAATACCTCCGCTTCTCCTTTCGCCGCCTCGAGTTCCATACTCCCGGTTTCTTCGTCGTAACTTCCGGTTTCTATCTGAAACAATGATTTGATGTATCCGGGCTTAAAAATTTCTTCCGGTTCGCCAAACCGGTCTACATGATCGCCCTTTACACATAAAATGCGGTCCGAAATCCGTTCCGCCAGATCCAGTTCATGCAGCGACATAATTACCGTCAGTTCTTTTTTGCGGCGCAGTTCCTGCAGCACCGACAAAAACTCCAGCTTATATTTTACGTCCAGAAAAGACGTCGGTTCATCCATAATTATAATTTCCGGTTCCTGGCAAATGGCCCTTGCAAGCATGACGCGCTGCCGCTGTCCGTCGCTGATCTTTGCAAAATCCTGATGTTTTATTCCTGCGACATGAACCAGTTCCATAGCTTCTTCCACAACGGCATGATCGCTTTTTGATAAAATACCAAAACGCCCGGTATACGGATACCTGCCTGTGGCGACGATATCTTCGCAAGTCATTAACTCCGTTTTCATTTTTTCGGTAAAGACTACAGCCATTTTTTGGGAAAGTTCCGTTCCCGATATCCCGGCCAGTTTCTTTTTGTCCAGATATACCACGCCGTTTATCAGCTTTAACTGCTTTGTGATACTTTTTAATATCGTTGATTTTCCGGCTCCGTTCGGTCCGATTAATGTCAGTATTTCGCCTTTCTTTAACCGGATTTCAATATCTTTAAGCAGCGTCTTCCCCCGGTACCCGACGTTCATCTGCTCTGTTTTAAAATAGTATTCCATGATACGGCCCTTTCTGTTTGGAAACGGTATCCCATTATGCGGCTCTCTCTTTTTTTCGTTCCACCATAATCCACAACACTACAGGCGCTCCGAAGATCGCCGTCACGGTGCTGATACTCAGCTCGGTCGGGGAAAGCATCGTTTTTGCAAGCAAGTCACAAAACAGGCAGAAAACGCTCCCGCCCAGAAAACAGGCCGGTATCATCCAGATTGCTTCCGTGGTTTTCAAAAGCTTTTTTACCAGATGCGGCGTGGCAATCCCGACAAAGGAAATCGGTCCGGCAAACGCCACAATACACGCGGACAAAATACTAGAGCAAATTACGATGCACATTTTTAAAGCCCGGAGGTTTACTCCCATATTCTGCGCGTACACTTCACCGAGCCGATACGCCCCGAGCGGCTTTGACATGAAAAAAATTACAAGAAACGTAACTGCGACAACAACGGTCATAACCTGTACGTTTTCCCAGGTCATCCCGGAAAAACTTCCCCTCGACCAGTTGTGCAGGTTTACGATTTCCGCATCGCTTGCAAACGTTACGATCAGCTCCGTGATCGCCGAACAGATATAGCCGATCATAACCCCGCTGACGACCAGCATGGACATCCGATTTACTCTGCGCGACATCAGCAGCACAAAGCCCATGGAAAGCATGGCTCCGATAAACGCCGCGATAATCATTGTTGCGGAAGTGACTTTGATCGCCTTTCCCATAAGAAATACCGTCACCAGCGCCACAACCATTTTCGCTCCGGAAGAAATCCCCAGAACGAACGGCCCGGCAATCGGATTATTGAAAAACGTCTGCAGCAGATACCCCGCGAGCGCCAGCGCGCCTCCAAGGATAAACACCGCGGCTGCTCTGGGAAGACGGATATCCCACAAAATCCTTACCACCGTTTCATCCTTTTCTGTTCCGGCTATCGTCCTTACAATATCCGGCAATTCAATTCTTATACTTCCGATACAGGTATTGAGCACGAGAAAAATGAGCGCGCCGGCGGCAAGTAAAATAATAGCCGCAATGTATCTGGATTTCCTGTTTTTCTGCATATGAACCATAATCCCTTTCCCTTACTCTAAACGAAACAGATAGTGCATACTGTCTTCTTCTCCCTGAAGCATAGTGTGGATATCTTCCATCAGATAACCGATTGACAGGGACTGCTGGTACAGATCGTTTGTCGTACACCAGACGTTTCCTTCTTTCACAGCTTTAAAATCTTCCAGCGGCCCGCATTTATCCAGCAATTCTTCCAGCCCTGAAACGCCTCCGTCAATGGAACTGTTATAAATCAGATAATCAGCGTCTTTTGCGCCGCTGTAAAACTCTTCTACCTGCATATTTACCGTAGAACGTTTTGTTTCCGGATCTCCCAGGTTTTCAAAAATGTATTTGCCTCCGGCCAGTTCTATCATTTTCGGGATGTAATCGGAAGACTGCCGCACCTGCACCAGGCCGTTTGAAGTAACGAAAAAAAACGCGACAGTTTTTTCCGTTCTTTCACCCGACGTTACTTTATCCAGAATTGCCGTCTGCCTTTCAAAGATCTGCTCCGCTTCCGACTCTTTCCCGAGCAGCGCCCCGTAAAATTTCACCCATTCCACCCTGCCGAGCGGGTGGGACTCATAACTGGAATTTTCAATCATAACGGGAATCCCGAACTCTTCCAGTTTTTCCACAACTTCAGGGGAATGTGAGATCATCATATTTTCAATGGCAAGAGAACAGTTTTTTGAAACGATCATCTCATAATCCGGTTTATCATATTTGCCTGCATACAGGATATCGCCGTTTGCCATGGCTTCCCTGGCATCTTCCACATACCAGCCGTCTTCTTTTTGTCCCGAAAAAGTAATCGCATCCAGTCCGTCGAGTTCGCTGAAAATATCCATGGCTGCCGACGCCACCAAATACAGGTCTTTCACTGGCCTCTGCAGCACCACAATTTCCGAATCCAGAGTTTCCGGCGCCTGCCCACCCTCCGGAACTACCAGGAACTGCTTTCCGTCCGACTTTGTAGTCAGCATAGTATATCCGCCTTTATAATAATCTACCGCAAAGTTCTCAGCATACTGCAGTTCCATACTGCTTTCATAAACCAGCTCCGCTTTTTCTTCCGCCTGTGCTCCGGAATCGGAAGAAGGACTGGTGCAGCCACACAGCCCCAACAGTCCTGCCAAAAGCAAACCTATAATAACCGTCTTTTTTCTTCCTCTCATGTTTCCCCTCATTCTGCCTGCTTCATCGTATCCGAATGAAACGTAAGCGTATATTCCACTTCATGAGGCCTGCTCATGGCCACGGTATCGCCGATCACATTTATCGGCTGGTCAAAACCTGGAACGGGAATCTCAAATGCAGAATTGCCGTCCTTATTTACCGGCAGGTATTTTTCTCCGTCTACGATCATGTAATCGTAGTTCGGGCTGTCCCATTGTACAAGGGCAGTTGTATCTTTTCCTGCAACCGTAACGGTTGCGGGCGAAACCAGTTCCGCCCGGCCGCTTCCGCCGTCAAAAGTAAACTCTACGGTATAAGCGCCGTCTTCGAAAGCCAGTTCTTCCTTAGAATCGCCGGCTTCCATCGGCGCCGGATTGCTGACGCTTACTTTATGGTCGTACCATTTCCCTTTTGTTCCGATCAGGGCCACGTCAAATTCTTCTTCCAGCACAGGAACCGGAATATCGAAACCATATACTACTTCGGTCATGCCGTCGCTGTATGTAACGGTATCTTCGGTTGGCATAAGCAGTTCCGCTCCGTCTTTTTTAGCGTCTTCGGCAAGTCCCTGATAAAGATTTACAATATTTTTGGAAGCCAGGGAAACATGGATCGTCATCTTTCCGTCTTCTACCGTCAGCGTCCCTTTTCCGTCGCAGGCTTCGCTGATATGGAACATTCCACTGTCCGTCTTAAATTCTGCCGTATAGATCCCGTCCGACAATTCCGCCGCCGTTTCGCCTGCGGGTTCCGAAGCTGTATCCGCCGCATTTTGTCCCGGCGTGTTTTGTTCCTGCGCGCCTTTATCGGCGCAGCCTCCAATCAAAACCGCAAACAGCATCATACTGGCTATTACCATTATTTTCTTCTTCATTGCAAATCCCTCTCTTTGCAGTAGTATACTTGTTTTTCCTGTTATTACTGATTCATAACGGCCGCTGTATGTTCTACATAAATATTTTGAATCGCTTCAATCGAGCCTAGTCCGGAAACCTGTGCGTCTACACTGTCAAAATTGCCGGATACCCTGAACATACTGAGCCAGGAATCTTCCTCCTCGCCTGCCATATCGTTATTGGCATGATCGCCTGCCACTACCATCAGCGGCCGGAGAATCACTTTTTTGTAACCGGCCTGTTTTACGGCATCCATAACCGCTTCACAGGAAGTTTCTTCCGGCTCCCCTTCTACCGTACCGATAAACACATTTTCGTATCCGAGTTCTCCCATCTGGGACTGCATCTGGCTGTAGGAAACTTTTGCCGTGTGGGAAGTTCCGTGTCCCATAAATACAAAAGCAGCTCCGTCTTCTTTTGCCGCGTCCAGGCTGTCATAGCCTGCTGCCTTTACCGATTCTTCCGTAATCGCTTTTGCCACTGCCTCTTTATCGGCATTGATTACCGTTGCATCTTCTCCGACTTCGCCCAGCAGCGGTTCCGCTATTTTAACCGTTTCAAACTTGTCCTGATTTGCTTCCACCGCTTCCATCAGTTCGTCATATTCCGCTCCGTGCATCAGATGCGTCGGCTGTATGATCAGATTTTTTACTCCGTTTTCAATTGCGCGGGCCAGCGCCTGATCCATATTGTCAATGGCTTCTCCGTCGCGCGCCTGTACATGATTGATAATAATCTGCGACGTAAACGCTCTTCTTACCGACCAGTCAGGATTTGCCGCCTGTATCGCGTCTTCAATTCCTTTGATATCTTCTACGCGGCTGTCATTAAAGGATGTCCCAAAACTGACGACAAGAATTTCGTTTTCACCGATCTCATCCTGATTTCGCGGATCGTCCAAAGAGGCATCCCCGGTATCTCTTCCAAAATAGTCCGGATCCGCTTCTTCGCCTTCTACCAGTTCTTTCTGCTCGTCCGACAGCGCATCCCATGCTGCTTTTGCATTTGTACACTGTTCATCCGTTTCGTCAGTTCTCTCCTGCACGTAGATGGCGTCAATCATTTCTGCCACTTCATCCGCTGCGGCCTGATCTGCATTTTCTGCCTGATCCGCACCTGCCGTATTTTCCATGTCAGATACCTCCTCCTGCTCCGTAGCCGCATTACTTTCCTCTGCCGATCCGGCGGCTCCGCCCGTTTCTTCTGTCTTCCCGTCAGTTTCCTGGCCTCCGCCGGAACAGCCGGCCACAACCAGCGTACCTGCCATGGTTGCCGCCAACAGCGCCATAATTAATTTTCTTTTCATTTTTGATCTCCTCTTTTCTTTTTTTTGCTTTACTATCAAGTGTTGTGTAGTTCATTGACGCCAGAAAATTCTTTTTCAATTTTTCATACCAGCACAAAAGCGCGCATCCGTTTTATTTCACTGGATACCCCTTACTGATAAAATAAAAAAAGCCTCTTTTCTGACCGCCAATCAGTAAAAGAGCGCAATCGCATAATAAAATAAACCTCCGGCAGATGCTATTGTGTACTTAAAAATAGCGTAAGGTTTAATTTTATTATCATCGGTTTGCGACCAATTACTCGTGGCCGGTGGAAATATTTCCACTCCATACTACAGGCAGGTCTCCTGACTTACGTATCTTCATCCAAGGCCGCCTTCCCAATTTCTCAGTGGCATTTGTGGCCTTGCACTCCACGCTTACAGTGACGAGTTCGTACAGGATTTGCACCTGTTTCCCTTTTAATCGGATAATTAACATTATCTGAACCTGTTGTTAATACCATATCATAATTTTATACGGTTGTAAATGAAATCGCCATTACTTTTTTGTATTATTCCGGACTGCCTTTTTCTTTTCCCGAAGCATTTTAAAAAAACCGCTCAGCATTTCCGAACATTCTTTTTCCAATATCCCGTCTATAATTTCAACCTGATGGTTAAACTTTTCCATTTGCAGAAGGTTTAAGACAGAACCTGCACATCCAGCTTTTGGATTATAGCTTCCGAGCACCACCGTCTTCATTCTGGACTGCACGATCGCGCCGGCGCACATCTGGCACGGCTCTAACGTTACATACATAGTACAGTCTTCCAGGCGCCAGTCGCCTGTTTTTTTACAGGCTTTTCGTATGGCCGCCAATTCTGCATGTGCTAACGCGCTTTTATCGGTATTCCTTCTGTTGTATCCCCGCGCAATTATTTTGTCATTCTGCACAATCACACAGCCGATCGGAACTTCCTCAAGCGCATATGCTTTTTTTGCCTGTTTTATCGCGGCTTTCATATATTTTTCATGATTCAACATACTGTTTCCCTTACAGCTATCCTTTTTATCGCTTTCTGTTTACGATTTCTTCTGCAGCTATCCTTTCAATCGCTTTCTATTATATGGTATAATATTGTTAAAAGCAAACATGTGAGGATACTTCCTATGAATTATGAATATATGACCGACCGCCTGGTCTTAAAAATACTTGACGCCTCTTATGCGCAAAACGCACTTCAGTTTTTTACAGAAAACAGGGATATTTTTGAACCGTTTGAACCTTCCAAACCCGAAAATTTCTATACGTATAATTATCAGCGTTCCCTTATGACCTGCGAATATCAAATGGCCCTTAAGCTGAACTTTATCCGGTTCTGGGTTTTCTTAAAAGAGGACCCGGATACCGTTATCGGTACGGTGTCTTACCAGAATTTTTTTAAAACGCCCTATCAAAAATGTCAAACTGGATACCGCTTTGACCGTCGGTATTGGCATAACGGCTATGCCACGGAAGCTCTCGATTTTGCAAACCGGATTATCTTCCGTGAACTTTCCATCCATCGGATTGAGGCATATGTTATGCCGGAAAACCAGCTCTCGATCCGGCTTTTGGAACGGCTGAATTTTATCCGCGAGGGTTTCTGCCGTTCCTGTATTAATATTTGCGGTCGCTGGACAGACCATTATCTGTATGCATTGCTGTCCGAGGACATTAACAGCTTGCACCAGTAACCGGATTTTCCAGTACGAAATTCCGCTTGTTTTTCCAGATAAAATTCAGGAAACCCAAAAATAGCCGCCAGCACTTTTTCCTGATTACTAAACACTCCCGGAATCCCTATAAAATGGCAAGCAGCACGGTTTTCCTGGTTAATCCTGCCGTAGAGCAGAAAACGATAGTTAAAAAATCCATGCAGCAAAAAACTGTTATTGCCCAGGTTCCATAATTCCTCTGGCAGCAGACGCAGATCTTTCAGATCAATTTTAACTGCTGTAATATCCTTTCCTTCTACCGGAGCGAAACACTCCCTGCTGCTGCTTAACATCTGCCACATTTGCTCCCAGTCCGACGCGATTTCCCATGTAGGAGCCGACTTTTTTGACGGCTTTTGTTCTTTTCCCGTCATATCATATGCCAACTGCTGCATATGAAGTACGTTTTCCCTGTCCTGCGGAATTTTTTCTGAATTTTTTTCTTCCGTCTGTATATCCGGTTCCGCCACTGGTTCGCCGGATGTTGACGCTCCTCCTGTTTCCGGTTCGGCTATGGCTTTTGATTCGATTACGGCTTCCAGTTCGGCCATTGGTTCCGGCTCAGTTACAGCTTTTGATTCGATCACGGTTTCCGATCCAACCACTGGTTTGCCGGACGTTGGCGATTCTCCTGCTTCCGGTTCAGCTCCTGTTTTCGGTTCAGTTACGGCTTCCGGCTCAGTTACGGCTTTTGATGCGATCACAGCTTCCGGTTCAGCTCCTGTTTTCGGTTCGGTTACGGCTTCCGGCTGCCACACACGGAACTGCTGACGGATAATATCTTTATTATCCCATTGGCCGGCAATCATATCATTGTCGTCAAGCGGAATCAGTATACCGTTAATATTCTGATAATCAAACGGACTGCCGCCTATTTTTTCGGCGGAAAATATCTGGATGAACTTTACTATTCCACGTTTTACTTCCGTTTTTCCGATTTCAATTCCCCATAAAATATTTTCACTTTCTGTCTGTTCTTCCCGGCTAAACATGTATATCGGCAATACGTTGTCTTCCTGCGGTAAACCTTTTAAATGTATTTCGATCCGACATTGATTATTTTGCAGTTCTATCTTTGCAAAACCGACATTTTGCACTTTTTCTTTTTGGCACCAGTATAAATATATAACAAATCTACGATATCCTGCCATTTTCCCCACCTGCTATTCGATATATTAATAAATATTCCCGGAAAAAATTTTTATGATTTTTTGTTTTTCCTATTGACAGATTAAGATTCATAAATTATATTAATCCTAATAACAATTACTATTATTAAAGAGAGGATCTCAATGCTGAAATACAGTAAACAGCGGGAAGCAATTAAAAATTATCTTCTCGTACACAGAACCCATCCTACTGCTGAAACGGTTTATACGGCCCTGAAAGATGAATTTCCAAATATCAGCCTGGGAACGGTTTACCGGAATTTATCTTTATTAGCAGACATTGGGGAAATACAAAAGCTTCATATCGACAATGGTGCCGACCGTTTTGACGGTAATCTTTCCCCGCATTACCATGCTATTTGCAAAACATGCGGAAAAGTAGACGATATTCCGTTGGAGAATACGGATTTTATCAATCAACTGGCCGGAATCCATTACGACGGAACCGTACAAGAGCATCGTATTTATTTTTACGGCCAATGTTCGGAATGTTCCAAAAACAACTTTTAAAATGATGGAAAACGATATATAATATTTGGAAAAATGTAAATAATATGATATTGACATACCTCAATTATCATGTTAGAATATTAAAAATTAGTAATAATTACTATTATTAAGGAGGAAGAAAATGAGTAAATTTGTATGTACTGTATGTGGTTATGTTCACGAAGGAGATGCTGCACCGGACGTATGTCCGATCTGTAAAGCTCCGGCTGAGAAATTCAAAAAACAGGACAGCGAAATGACATGGGCTGCTGAACACGTTATCGGTGTTGCCAAAGGTGTCAGCGAAGATATCGTTGCTGATCTGAGAGCAAACTTTGAAGGCGAATGTTCAGAAGTTGGTATGTATCTGGCTATGGCAAGAGTAGCTCACAGAGAAGGATATCCGGAAGTTGGCCTTTATTATGAAAAAGCTGCCTGGGAAGAAGCTGAACATGCTGCAAAATTCGCTGAATTACTTGGCGAAGTCGTTACTGACAGCACAAAGAAAAACCTTGAAATGCGTGTAGATGCCGAAAACGGTGCAACTGCAGGCAAAACAGATCTGGCAAAACGTGCAAAAGCTGCTAATCTGGATGCTATCCATGATACAGTTCATGAAATGGCTCGCGACGAGGCAAGACACGGGAAAGCTTTCGCAGGGTTATTGAAGAGATACTTCGGTTAAGAAAAAAACATGTAAAATAAGGGTTTAGGGGATGGACAAGTTGTTGTCCGTCCTCTTTTTTTCTTTAAAACAGGGGATTTCCGTTGTCTGGTTTTGGACAGAAAAAAGGGGCTGCCGCTCCAGTAATAATGAATTATCACCTTTGCAGCAGCCTCTTTGTTACGGAACTTTTTACATCCCCTTTTCGCTACAATAATGTGGGGAGAATAGTAGAAATTGACGGAATAAATGTAATTATTATTACACCAATCAAATACAATAAAATAAAAGGAACTAAAGATTTCGTTATTTCTTTCATATCAAGTCCCAACACGCTTTGTGCAACAAAAATATTTAACCCAAAAGGAGGGGTAAACATCCCTACAGACAATGTCACCGTGAAAATAATTCCAAGATGAATTGCGCTTATGCCCAGCGAAGTAGCCGCCGGTAAAATCATCGGCCCTAAAATCAAAATGGCAGCGCTTGGATCAAAGAAACATCCTACAACCAGCAACAGGATTAACAGCAGAATCAAAAATCCTGTACGAGGAAAGCTTCCGAATGATTGTGTAATCCACTGTGGCAATTGCGAAATGGTTAATGCTCTTGCAAAAAATGCACTGGCAGCTATTAGAAGAAATACCTGTGCAGATGTAGCAATGGAATCTCTTAAAATCTCCGGAACGGCTGAAAATTTAATCTCTTTTAAGCCAAAAATACTAACAACCGCACAATACACTGCTGAAAGGGCTCCTGCTTCTGTCGGAGTAACAAAACCAGAATAAATTCCGCCTAATACTAAAACAGGGAGCAATAATACCGGAATTCCCCGCTTCAATGATTGGCCAATTTCTCCCGCTGTCACAGGATCCTTTGCTTTCTTCTTACATTTTAAAACCAAATACACAGCCATAATGACAACAAGCAACACTCCCGGCAAGATTCCAGCTATAAACATATCGCTAACCGACGTATCTGTAGAAATACCATAAATAATCATAATTACAGAAGGCGGAATGATGGATGCCAGGCCAGCCGCTGAAGTAACCAGTCCTGTAGCCATTTTTTCGCCGTCAGACTCCGCAATCGGCTTATGTACAATTTTTGCAAATACTGCGGTTGCCGCTGGCGGAGAACCTGAAATAGCTCCAAATAACGCATTGGAAATCAAACAGGCCAATGGAATTCCGCCGCGAATATTTTTCAGAAATGTACTGCAAAAATCAATCAGCCTCTTTCCAAGCGTTCCGCCGGAAATAAAATTTCCTGCCAAAACAAAAAATGGAATTGCCAACAGGCTGTTCTTCGTAATGCCTTCAAACATTACCGTAAACACACTCTGAAGAGGCATATGATTAACAACAACCATAAGATACACTCCAGATGCCAACAATCATGCAACATCCCCTCCTTTCTCGTTACCCAAAAAGATCGTTCCGATGCTGGCAATAATAGTCAGGATAAAACTAATAACGCCTATGCCAAAAAAGATAGAGCGAGGCCACAACAATACATAAGTCCTCATATTTGTTTCATATGCCGTAATTGTTGATTCTGTACCATAACGTACTATAATAAAACAAAGCACGATAACTATGGCAGCGCTGAAAACCTGAAATCCTTTCCGGACTTTTTTGTTTTTCAAACTGTTCCCTAATATATCAACGGTAAGCTGTTTGCTTTTCCATTCCAGAAATGGGATTGCCAAAAAGACAGCTACCACAACTAAATAAGTAATTAATTCCTCTGCCCAGGGAAAGCTTGTTGAAAGAATTTTTCTGCACAGGGCATTCACAGTTGCAAGTACCGCGCTGGCACTTCCTAATACAGCAGCTATACTAAGCAATGCGACCATAAGACGATCAAGCCATTTTCTTACACGTTCCATTTGTCACCTCTCTATTTATCAGCTTCTATAAGAGCAGCTAATTCATCGTATACAGGCTGATACTCAGGATAGCTTTCCAAATACCAGTCCGTTATGCTCTGCAATCTGGATTTTAATTCTTCTTCTAATACGGCATCAGCCTCTACTACTTCCAGTCCTTTTTCAGTCATAACATCCAGTGCCGTTTCTTTCATTGTATCAATATATGGATAGCCTACTTCCTCAGCAACTTTCTGTGCCGTTTCCTTAATAGTTCCCTGTAGGTCTTCCGGAATTTGATTCCACCAAACAGGACTGATCGCATACAAACTGATCATGGAATCATTCAGTCCCTCCAACATATATGGAGCGGATGTATATAACGACTGCGATAAGAATAATGATATATCTGTCAATGTCCCATCTACTGTACCATTCTGTAAAGAAGGCGCCAATTCGCCCATATCAATGTTAGACACAGTAGCCCCCAATTCGCCTACTTCTTTCTGAATTACAGCGCTTGGCAACGACCATAACTTCATGCTGGAAAAATCATCTATAGACGTAATCTTTTTCTTGGATAAAACCTGTCGGTCAAACAATCTCAAATAGGATACCGGAATAAATCCATTCTCTTCGTATCCTTTTGTATAAAGCGTGTCGTTCTGCGTCAAAATACGATAAAGCTGCTCGCTGTCTTCAAACAAATACGGAAGGTCTACAACTGTAGCTCCCATATAGGCAGTTCCAAAATAAGTTGTAGGAACCATTGCAGAATCTACCGTGCCGTCACGTAATCCCTGAACTAATTCCGCAAGATTCCCAAGCTGGCCAGCCGGATAAAGCTGCACGTCAATCTGACCCTCCGTAGCCGCTTCCAACTCTTTCTCAAAAGCTTCCATCCACACATTATGAGGATGCTGTCCGCCTGTAGCGACGCCAAGTCTGAGCACATAGGCATCCTCTTTAATGTTTGCATTCGATGTTTCATTTGATGAACCGCCAACAGGTGTTTCTGTTGGTTCAGCTTCCTGCTTTTCGCCACCGCATGCACACATGGAAATTACCATAGCAGCCGCCAGAAACATACCTATTATCCTTTTTTTCATAATTTTTACCATTCCTTTCGCTTCGCTCAAGGCACAAACAAGGCATGAAAAAGCTTGTTGTGTTTCCCCTCCATTTTGTTTGAGTATACTCCAAATCTACTTTACTTTTTACTCCTACCCTTAATACCTTGAAATCCTATAGAAAAATTTTACTTTACTACCCAATTGTCTTTTTCCTGTGCGTATAACTCAGGAAGAATCTTAGCCAGATTAGAGAACTCTTTTATATTGTGGTTCAACAGGCATACCGGTCCGTCTTTTGGAATAGTAACGCCATCCGGAATACATTTTACAGCCTTTCCATCAATAATCTGATACCCAAACCAGAACATGGACTGCAGCTGCGATCCTCCTTCTACCGGACGCAGGAAATGAGTCATAACTACCGGAACATCAGGCATTTCATCATTACCAACAATTTTTACATTTGCACAGCAAAGCGCATTGCATTCATCCGTATCAATTCGTGAAGTATCATAACCAAGTTTGCCAGGCTCTTCAAAACTGATAATCAGTTTGCCGGCTCCCTCAGGGAGTCCGATATCTTCCCAGATATGATGAACACTTCCCCAATGGCGTTCTCTCATAGATAACGACATATCCAATGCACGTGCAGGATCTTCCAGATATACATCATAATGATCTTCATTATCCCAACATGCATAACGAAGCCTGTCAATAGGATGCCAGGCAAACCACCAATCAAACATTTCACCTGTTACGCCAGAAAAAAATGTAGGATTTGCAGTCATAGCTGTTCCGTTTTCTAATTGCCACCAGCCAAAATCAACATCCAGCGGACCGTCAAACAACTTATTTCTATCTTCGATTCTCAATGCGGTTGCAGGATCTAAAGATTTTTTCAGGATGCGGTCATATTTTTCCTGTTCGCCTGCATAAATGTCCTGCGCATAAAATCTGTAATAACTTTTCTGCTTATCTTCATTTGTACAAGGTACTTTTCTACTCATAATTTTTTTACTCATAATTAAACCTCTATTATTTATATTCCATACCAGGTGTACGATTCGCAGCGCTCAGAACAAACAGAATAACTGCCGGTTTATCGGAACGGTTAGACCATGCATGAATAGTACCTCTCTGAATCAGGATATCTCCTTTTTTCATTAATTTCTCGCCGCCATCAATGACTGCGTATACTTCACCCTCTAATACCATAGCGTAATCAAGAGATGCTGTACGATGCATCATAGGCGGTTCAGGAGTAACTCCATCCTCTTTCATGCCAAGCTCGCCATCAGGCGGAAACTGCATAATACGGAACACATTTCCGTTAGAATCCGGATTAATATTGAACGCACAGGCTGTAGTATCTACATAATCGCCGTCGTTATTTGCAGGCGTTTCATTCTGACGCCAGATCTCGTTTGTTATAAAATTCTCACATCCGCCGATTGCAAAACGGTTAGGACAAATCTGATCCTCAATAAAAATTGCTTTTCCGCTCTCATCATGCGCTGTTACAATTCTTCTGAACTGTGCGGTTCCTTCTGCCGGTTTTACACCTTCGATTGCTTTTGCTAAATCTGCCATATTTTTTTCTTTCCTTTACAATATATTTTATTAACTATGTGTTTTTTCCTAACGGTACTCCGGAACAGGCTCGTTGTATGCGTTCAGGATGGTACCGACCATCTTAAACATACCAACGGCAAATACCATGGAGTTTACTCCGGCCTGGCCAAGAACTTTTACAGAATGATCATATACAGAACCTGGAATAGCTCCTACTCCGTTCAATGCAACTGCCAGATCAAATGCTGCAGACTCTTTCTCTCCCAGATCTGCCGGTTTAACGCCTGCCATAATAGATGCGATCTGTTCATCTGTAAGTTTGCCATTCTGTTTTGCAAGCATAGAGTGCGCGTACATACCATACTGTCCTTTCGCTGCAGTTACTGTAACCAGAATAGCAATTTCATGTGCCGCCCAGCCGTTACGCTCAACATTTGTTTTAATAATATCGCGGTTTAAAGGAAGAAATTCCATCCCCAAATCAATCTCATGGCATAATACGTTAGACGGTCCGTTCAACTCTTTATTGTCAGTTAACCATACGTACGGCATGGTCTGAAATGCATTGATATGAATATCATAAAACTTTTTCTGTTTCTCATTCATATCCTCCGGTTTGATGTAAGGTAATCTTGCTTCTGTGTTGTACAACATGTTATCTCTCCTTTTTCATTTATAATTTTTTATATTTTCTCAGATAATAATTTCTCGATGGTGCCACCAAGAATCATCTGCTTCTGAGCCTCTGTGACTGGTAAGCGTTCAATCTGCTTTAACTCATATTTGTAGTGGTCCGGTACAAATTCACCCGGGCCTGTCTTGCCATATGTGGAATAGCTTTCGCCATTGGACGCCTTATAGTATCCGTAAAATGCAGGTGAATCTGATCCAAAGATCAATTTCTCAGGTCCGATCGCCGGATCCTCTGCCGCTTTCAAAAGTACTTCATACGGAGCGCTGCTGGTTTCAAGGTATACATTAGGATGACGGGACGCCACCATTAATGCCATGTCTGCAAAGTATCCATAGTAGTATGCCGACTGCATTCCACAATGCCCAATAATCACCGGAACCTCCGGGAACTCAGTTGCAATATCGTCAATAAACATCGGATTTGCATAGTAGAGGCCTCTGCTGGACTCTTTTCTTGTCCCGTTTCCGCCAAATGAAATAATAAGTCCCAATATTAAGTTTGTTTTTTATCGATCATATACTCTCCTTTTTATTGTATTACAGGCCTGTAATTTTTTATTATGCTTATAATATATGCAAATAGCGTGCCAGTTTTTTCATTCGAAAAACCTCTCTTTTTTACTCCATTTTTACTTTTTTCAATCGTTTGTTGACACTTTTCCCATTTTCGTGTATTATTTTTATACATATTTTTTTACATATTGTATATTTATTTTATACTTGTTCTAAATGAGGATAAATTATGATTGTTTTTAAAGAAAAAATTTCATTAAGAGAAGATAATAAAAAACTATGCCAGTTTTTGGATAGTGCATTTGACACCTCTCTCATCATTGACGTCCACTGTAATATCATTAATTTTGGAAAAGGCGCGCGCCAGTTAAATGCAGGGATTCTCTCTAATTATCTGGATAAGAACATCAGCGAAATTGATGAGAACGAACCTTACAAAAAAGTAATCGAAACAGGAGTTTTTCTCCGTGGACGTTTTGCGACCATTGCCAGAATGCCGGTAATTCAAAACATTTATCCCATATCCATTGGGGGACAAATTGCAGGCGCACTATCTATTAGCACTTACTACAACTTAAGCCTGATTGAACAACAGCTATTAGAAAGCGATCATGCTTCTGCTGCCAGGCAGCAACATATCATTCAGGAATGTACCAGAAATTATCACGACTCGAATCCATTTCAATTATCATTGAAAGAATTAATACATGGAGATCCCGTTATAGAGCCTCTTATCAATACTATTTTTGATTCCGCAATCTATGTAGATACACAAAATAAAATACTTCGCTGTAATATGGGGCAATTAAAGCTGACTGATGAACAGGCTCGCGATATGACTGGACAAACGATAGATACATTTCATTCAAAGGCTCCATTTGCAGCCGTCGCCAATACTGGAAAAGCAATCGTTAACTACCTGTCTATTGTATTTGGTCGACTCAGCATCAACTGTATCTATCCAATTTTTGATCCGTCCACCGGAAAATTAATTGCATTACTTGGGACAATACAGTATTCAAACATAAACAACCTTCGGCTGTTTTTTCAAACAAACGCAGCTTCTACTGATTCACTGACTGCTGTTACAGCGCGCTTGAAAAAGAACTACACATTTCAGGATTTTTTAGGAACAAGTCCAGCAACCGTTAAACTGCTGGAAATGTGCAAAAAAATCGCCGTAACTGAATTTCCCGCTCTGATTACGGGTGAAAGCGGAACTGGAAAAGAAGTGATTGCCGGTGCAATACATACAGCGAACCAGAAACATAGTATTAATCCATACGTAAGACTGAACTGTTCCGCAATACCTCATGACCTTATGGAATCAGAATTATTCGGATATAAAAAAGGCGCTTTTACTGGCGCTGCTAAAGACAAAGCGGGATATTTTGAAATTGCCGCTCATGGTACTTTACTTTTAGATGAAATTGGAGATATGGACATAAGATTACAGAGCAAACTTCTCCGTGTTTTGGAAAGCAGAGTATTCTCCCGATTGGGCGATACAAAGGAAATTCCTTTAAATGCTAGAATTGTCGCATCTACCAACCGCGATTTGTATAAGATGAGTATGGAAGGCACTTTTCGTCTGGATCTGTACTATCGATTAAATACCATTGAGATAAAAATCCCACCGCTTCGGGAACGACGGGAAGATATCCCTTTACTTGTCAGCCATTTTCTTTTAAGTAACGAAGAAAATATTGGTATTTTGCCAGATGCCATGAATTTATTACATAACTACGATTGGCCCGGAAATGTCCGGGAACTCAGAAATATCATCAACCGTATCTGCATCCTGTATTCTGGAAAAAGCGTTTCAGCAGACGATATCCGTCCTTTCCTGCACAACGACTTTCAGGTTACAGAACCGTTACCTCCAAAAAACATGACCGACGCCCGGTCAGCTATCATATCTGAAATATGCACTTTAGAAGAAGGTGAAATCGCTCTAATTAAAGCCGCTTTAAAAGAAGAACATTACAATATATCAAATACCGCAAAAATTTTAGGCATTACTCGGGCGACTTTATATAACAAGTTGAAAAAATATCAAATTCCATACACGTAACGTTGTTTTTATAAAAACAGGGGTGCTGCTCCGGTAATAATGATTAATCTACTTTTGCAGCAGTCCCTTTTTGAACTAAATATTCAGCAGGCCAGCAATTCACTTAACGATTCATAATCGGCTTTTGGGGCCTCAAATACTTCTTTTACCCCGAGTCTTTTTAAGCAGGCCGTCGTTTTCGGCCCGATACTGTAAACCCTGACAGATTTTTCCCAGCCTTTTTCCAGTTTTGTTATCAATCGCTTCGCAGAAGACGCACACGTAAACAACACCCCGTCATAATCCGTTATATTCCCCAGGTTTTTCGGATGGAACTCTGTTTCCTGGTTTTCATATACGACGATTTCTTCCAATTCGCAATACCCCTGCAGCGCTTCTTTTAAATGGTTGTCTGCGTTTCCTGCTTTCAAATACCAGACTTTCTCTTTTCCGGTCAGGTGTTTTTTCAGTTCTTCCGCCAGGGCGTCGCTGTGGAACGCTTCCGGAACCAAATCTGCATGAATACCATAATTTTTCAAAAGCACCGCCGTTTTTGCTCCAATCACGGCAATTTTACATCCGGCCAGGTTTCTCACATCCAGTCCGCTTTCAACCGCGTTTTCCCAAAATGCGGTTACGCCGTTTTTACTCGTAAATATCAACCAGTCCACATTCTTTAATTCATCGGAAGCAAACATTTCTTTTCTGTTTACAATTTCGCCTACCTGAATTTCCTTTACTATAGCTCCCTGCTTTTGTAAAAGTTCCCGCAACCTCGTCTTCTTTTCCCCTATAACCGGAATCAGGTACCGTTTTCCGAATAACGGACAGTTTTCAAAGAAATCCAGACGTTTTTGCAGGGAAACCACGTCGCCCACTACGATCACAGCCGGCGAAACCAACTGTGCACGTTCTACATCCTCTGCCAGATGCCCCAGATCCGAAATACAGGTTTTCTGTTCCGGGGTCGTCGCACAGGAGATCACGGCTGCTTTCCTGTCTTTCGACGCGCCCGCCTCAATCAGCCGGTCGGCAATTTCTCCCACTTTACTTAGTCCCATAAGGAATACGCAGGTTTCTTCTCCTTTTGCCATTGCCTCAAAATCAATATCCGTCAGCTTATCGCTTTTGTCATGCGCGGTAACGACATGAAACCCATGCGACAATCCCCGGTGAGTAATCGGTATCCCGGCATAAGCAAGTCCTGCGATGGCGGAACTGATACCCGGAATCACTTCAAAAGGCACTCCGTTTTCTCTTAAAAATAATCCTTCCTCACCGCCGCGCCCAAATACATAAACGTCCCCGCCCTTTAAACGGACCGTTTTCCCATATTTCATGCTCATTTCCACCAGAAGCCTGTTGATCTCTTCCTGCTTCATCGTATGGTTATGGCTGGCTTTGCCGACATAGACAAATTCGCATCCCGTCTTTGCCTCCTCCAGCAATTCCGGAGAAGAAAGCCTGTCATATACGATGCAGTCCGCCTCGCGGATCGCCCGCAGTCCTTTGACAGTAATCAGTTCCGCATCTCCCGGGCCGCCCCCGACCAGGGAAACAACTCCCGCCATCTGCCGCCGTATTGCCGCCGCGGCTTCTTTTGCCAGTTTATCCGGTTCCGTCCCCCGTACGGCTGCATATGCCTGCCGGCTCCCGGTTTCGGTGCCAAACATTGCCCGCAGTTCATAGACTCCGTTTCCGTCTTTCTTGCATACGGCTCCTACCGGAATGTGGCAGTCACCGCCGATCTCTCGTAAAAATCCCCGTTCGGCTTCTATTTCTGCTGCCGTTTCTTTATCATAAAATGCTTCCAGCATTTCCCTCAGCCGTTCCTCACCTTCGCGGATTTCCAACGCCAGCGCCCCCTGCGCCGGAGCCGGAATCATCTCTTCCGTTTCCAGATATGCAGTAATCTTATCCTGCAGACCCAATCGATGCAGCCCTGCGGCTGCCAGAACGATACCGTCCAATTTCTCTTCTTCCATCTTCCGAAGCCTGGTATCTACATTTCCCCGGATATTGACTACGTTTAAGTCCGATCTTAACCGTTCCAACTGAAATTCCCGGCGTTTGCTTCCGGTGCCGATTACCGCTCCCGGTGCCAGTTCTTTCAGTGAATTTTTTTCGCGCAGAATCAGAACATCCCTGGGGTTTTCCCTTTTCCACGACCGGGTAAACATCAGTCCTGCGGCCGGAACAGACGGCATATCTTTCATACTATGTACGCCGATGTCTATTTCCCGGTTTAAAATTTTCTCTTCAATTTCTTTCACAAACAGGCCTTTGTCCCCGATCTCATGCAGCGGCTTATCTAAAATCAAATCCCCTTTAGTCGTTACGATCTGAATCACAAATTCATCTTCCGGATATGCCTCAGACAGCTTTTTGCATACAAATTCCGTCTGGGCCATTGCCAGTTTGGATTTTCTTGTCCCAATCACATACTTCATAGTTTACTCCTGCTTTATTCCTGTAATGAACCCTGTATCATTCCTGTTTTATTTCTGTAATGAATCCTGTATCATTCCTGTTTTATTTCTGTTATAAATCTTGTTTTACTTTTTGTGTTAAATTTGAAAAAGCTGTTCTACGAGCTTCTTAAATTCTTCCTGCTCCTCTTTTGTATTCAACTGCTTTAACTCCCGGATCGGTTCACGCAAAAGCCGCTGCAAGGAAGCGTTTAGAACTTTTCGCAAAAGTTTCTGTTCCCTCTGATTTAATTCCATCTTTCGATTCAGGTATCCGTAACTGTCTTCCACAATCGCACTGCATCTTTGCTGCAAAGATGCAATTGTCGCATCCATCCGGCTCGAACGGAACCATTCAAGAGTTTCCTGCAGGTCTTCATCAATCAATACTCTGCCTTGTTCCACCAGGTTCTTCCGTTCTTCCTCATTTTCTTTCACTATTTTCTGCAGTTCATCTAAGTTGATCAGCCGAATCAGCGGTTCTTCTGCAAACGCCATATCTATATCCCTTGGTGCCGCCAGATCCAGAAAAGTGAGCGGACGTACCGGAGAAAAACAATCCCTTCTTACTACCAGATGCGGAGAGGCCGTAGCGGAAACTACAATATCACAGTCTTTCATCGCCTCATAGCGTTCCTCATAGGAAATGATCCGAATTTTTGGAAATTTTTCATGCAGTAACCGCGCATTCGCATAAGTCCGGCTGCATGCCGTCACGCTCTCCGCATGATTTTCAAATATATATTTGAGTGTCAGCGCCGCTGTCTTCCCGCTTCCGATAATCAATACCTTTTTGCCTGCAATCCCGCAGCTTACTTTCAGCCTCTGAATCCCGATATAGCTGATGGATAACGGTTTTTCACTGATTTTCAGTTCGGTCTGTACCTTTTTTGCACAAGTAACTGCATCCCTTACCATTTTATTCAGTTCTTTTCCGCTGTGTCCCATTGTTACGGAATATTCCAGGGCGTCTTTCACCTGCCCCAGAATCTGATCTTCTCCCAGTACCAGCGATTCCAGTCCTGCGGCAATCCGGAACAAATACGCAGCCGCTCCTTTTCCGGAATATGTGATAAGATATTTTTCTAAACTGATATCGGGAAACATTTCTGTATAAATTTTCTGTACCTGTTTTCGCTGTTCTTCTATATCATAAAAATAATATACTTCACTTCGATTACAGGTAGAAAGTACCATGACCTGTTCTACCCCGATATTTTCCGCCTTTTGAAAAAAATCTATTTTCATGGCATTTGTAAAAGACGTCTTATCCCTGATATCAAGCTGTGCTTTCTTATAATTGATTCCCACAACCCCAAACTGCATTGGTTTTCTCCCTTTCCCTGCTGCAGTCAAATATCCATGTAAACATGGCTATTTTCCTCATTACTCGCGGCAATAAACAATCGCTTATTGTCGCTGTAAACAATTATTGCCGTAAATATTCTTCCAAAATCCGGCACGTATATTTTATATCTTCCTCCGTATGTGCATCAGACAAAAACATTGCCTCAAACTGGGACGGCGCCACATAAATTCCTCTGTCCAGCAAATATCCGAAATATTCTGCATATCTGTCCTTATCGGAAGATACTGCACTTTTATAATCCGTTACCTTTTCGGAAGTAAAGAAAATACTGAGCAGAGAACCGATCTGGTTTACGCACACCGATTCCCCTGCCACATTCCTGACAACATCGGCAATTTTTTTTGCTTTGTCTTCCAGTCTGCGATAAATATCCTGATCTTCGGCTAATATTTTAAGCGTTTCAATCCCTGCCGTAGTAGAAATGGGATTTCCAGACAACGTTCCCGCCTGATACACCGGCCCCAGAGGAGAAACCATTTCCATGATCTCCCTTTTTCCTCCGTATGCGCCGATCGGCATACCGCCTCCGACAATTTTTCCCAGCGTAGTCAGGTCCGGCTCGATCTGGAAATATTCCTGCGCGCCGCCAGGTGCCAGACGGAATCCGGTAATCACTTCGTCAAAAATCAAAAGCGCGCCGTATTGTGCTGTGATTTCCCTTAAAAATTCCAAAAAACCGTTTTCCGGAAGCACGACGCCCATATTTGCGGCAACCGGTTCTACAATAACGGCTGCAATACTGTCCGGCTCCGCCAAAAACAGTTTTTCCACCGAATCTTTATCATTATAGGAAGCAATCAGGGTATTTCCAGTATAATCCGCGGGAATTCCGGCGCTGTCCGGTACTGACACCGTCAGCGCGGCTGATCCTGCCTTTACTAAAAGACCGTCCGAATGTCCATGATAACAGCCTTCAAATTTTATTATTTTATCCCGCTTCGTATATCCTCTGGCAACACGGATTGCGCTCATGACCGCTTCCGTGCCGGAACTCACCAACCGGCTTACTTTCATAGACGGTATTAATTCTGCAATCAACTCCGCCAGTATGACTTCCTTTTCCGTCGGTGCTCCATAGGTAAGCCCATAGCTGCAGGCTTCCTGCACCTTTTCTATGACACGCGGATGCGCGTGCCCCAAAATTCCCGGACCCCAGGAACAGACATAATCTATCATTTCGTTTCCGTCCACATCCGTAATTTTGTCCCCGGATGCAGACGCTATAAAACGCGGCGTCCTCCCTACGGAGCCGAATGCCCGGACCGGACTGTTGACGCCGCCGGGAATATGACGTTTTGCAGCTTCAAATAATTCTTTTGATCTTATTTCTTCCATAGGTATTTATTTCTCCTCTTTTATCCAACGTGCCACATCTAACGCATGATATGTAATAATCATTTTTGCACCGGCGCGCTTTAAGCCGGTCATAATCTCCATTACAATCTTTTTTTCATCAATCCATCCGTTTGCGGCGGCAGCTTTTACCATAGCGTATTCTCCGCTTACGTTATACGCCGCAATCGGAATATTGAATGTCCGGTCAATATCCCGGATAATGTCCATATATCCAATCGCCGGTTTTGCAATAATTATATCGGCGCCTTCCAGAATATCCTGTTCTACTTCCCGCATGGCTTCCCGGCCGTTTGCCGGATCCATCTGATAAGTTTTCCGATCTCCGAACCCTGGCGCGGAATGAGCCGCATCCCGAAACGGGCCGTAAAAAGCGGATGCAAACTTTGCACTGTACGCCATAATTGGAATTTGAGTAAATCCGTTTTCATCCAATGCCGTACGTATTGCTTCCACCCGTTTATCCATCATATCGCTGGGAGCGATCACATCGGCGCCGGCGCCGGCGTAACTTACCGCCGTTCTGGCCAGAAGCGGCAGCGTTTCATCATTTAATATGATTCCGTCTTTTACAAGCCCGCAGTGCCCGTGCGAAGTATATTCACAAAGACAAACGTCTGCAATTACAATTAAATGCCTGTATCTTTCATCCGACTTTATGAACCGGATCGCTTTTTGCACAATTCCGTGTTCATCATATGCGCCGCTTCCGATTTCATCTTTATGCTCTGGAACACCAAACAGAAGAATAGCGGAAACGCCTGCTTCCAGCACGCGATCCAGTTCTTCTGGTAACCGGTCAATGGAATACTGGCATATTCCTGGCATGGAATCTACCGGATTGCACAATCCTTTTCCTTCTACCGCAAAAACCGGATAAATCAATTCTTCTTTCCGTATATGATTCTCCCTTATCATACTTCTTAAAGAAGCATTTGCCCTTAATCTTCTTGTCCTGTCCACGATACTTTCCCTCCTGAATTGAGTCTTACTTTTTCATAAGCCTGCTTATAACTAAATTCGTATCTATTTGGTTTATCTGTATTTATCTGTATTTGTATTTATCTGTATTTGTATTTATCTGTATTTGTATTTATCTGTATTTGTATTTATCTGTTTATCTGTATTTACCTGTATTTATCTATGATTTCTTCTATTTCTTTTTCTGTTGGAATCCTGTCTTCTTCTAGGCCAAGCTGCAGCAATTCCCGGTAAATATTTTTTCCGGCGTTTTTTGTTTCTGTACACTGCTGCACGGTTTTTCTCAAACTTCCCAAACAAGACGCCAGTTCCCCTATTTGCGGTGTCACTACGGAGCGCGTCTTTTCTTTTAAATACTGGGTGATCAGCGGACTTTGGCCTCCGCTGGAAAAAGCGGCGACTACTTCCTGTTCTTTCAGATACGCCGGAAAAATAAAACTACATTCTTCCGGTCGGTCTACCACGTTGATCGGAATTTTTTCCTGTTTGCACAAGCAGCTGATTTTGTGATTCAATGCAGTATCGTCCGTTGCCGCAACTACCAGTTCCTGTCCGTCCAGATCTTTTTCTTCAAAACATTTTTTCCGGCAGTCTACACCTGCCGTTTTGCAAATATCCGGCAGGATTTCCGGCGCCACTACCGTAAGCCGCGCTCCAAAATCCATTAATACTTTTACTTTATGAAATGCAATCCGTCCGCCTCCGATAATCAGGCAGCGTTTGTATTTTAATTCTACAAACATTGGGAAATATGACATCTTTTACTCCTTTTGCTGCTATGAACTTTTCTTCTTTATAATATAATTCAGCACACCACCGGCCGCAATTATTACAAACGCTACGCACAGCACTCTTTTTGCCGCTTCCTGCGGCAGTTCGTTTTTGCTTCCTAACGAATCCCGATAAAATAAAAATTGATAATGCACTTCAACGGGATTTCCCATGGCTGTCGTATCTGCAATCACATTCATTTCTTCATCCCAGCAAAGTACCGGAATTTCAAAAACGGAATTCATTCCTTCTTCGCTCTGATTATAATAATATGCACCGTCCACTATCATATAATCATAATTAGAACTGCTCCACTGAATCCGGGCAACCGGAATCCCGTCTTTTACGGTAAGGAGCGTAGGCGAGGTCACGGACGCTTTTCCGCTTCCGCCGCTGATATCTACGGATACACTATACTCTCCGTCTTCCATGGCAAAGGCGCACAAAAACGATATTGACAGGATAGCCAAAGCAATCAGGGAAGCCTTTTTAATGCTTTTTCTTCGTCCTATGCTTTTTCTTTGTTTTATGTTTCTTCCAATGCTTTTTACTCTGTTTTTACATATTATTTTCCTTACTCTGTTCATTTTGCCGCTCCTGTCTAAAATCCCTGGTTCCATCATAGATTTTGTTTCCGGTAGACAAACCACAGTCCGATTGCCATAAAAACCGACAAATAAATAAGCAGTACCAGTATCCCAGCCGGGTTCCATGCTTCGCCGTAAGCGATATGTCTTACAATACTGCTGGTTTCGGACAACGGCAAAACGCCTACAATATTCCGGATTCCTTTCGGCATATTTTCCGTTGAAAAAAAGGTATTGCACAAAAAAGCCATCGGCATTACCAGATAGTTTGAAAACCTTGGCACATCCGCATGGTTTCTTGCCAGAAACGAAACCACAACTCCAAGGGCAGAAAAGACTGCGCCGTTTAAAAACAGCACCAGAAAAGACATACCGTTAAAAATAAGGCCGGTATGTATCGGCAATACAAGCAGCAGAATAATACCGCCGGCATAAAGTCCTCTCAATGATCCGGCAATGATCTGTCCGATCATAAACTGCCACAGCGGCGTCGGTGAAATCATAACCTGGTCAAACGCCTTTTCATACAGCCTCTGGACATTCAGGTTTTGCGCGATCGCATTGAAACTTCCGTTCATTGTCGTCAATGACACAACGCCCGGAATCAAATAGTGGAGATACGGCTTTCCGTGTGAAATCGTCTGGATTCCCAGTCCGAATACCAACAGATACATGAGCGGCGCGATCATAGCAGCCAGCGTAATCTTATAAAAATCTCTTCGAAACTCCACCCATTTTTCCCATAAAATTGTTATGATCCCCATTTTCTTCACCTGACTTCATCTTTTTTTGCCCGTTCCACAAATACATCTTCCAGCGTGGTATCCCGCAATTTAAAACTGCCGTTTATCCGGGCGGCAAATTCCAACGCTTCTTCTTTTGTATAAAAATAATGCGTTGCCGTCCCGTTTTCCGCTGCTTCATCGACTGCAAATTTTCCGAGCCCGGCAATAAAATTTACCGGCGTATCGATTTCTTCTATCTTCCCCCGGCTCATCATGGCCACCCGGGCGCACAGATTTTCTGCCTCTTCCATATAATGTGTAGTCAGAAGAATCGTTAAATTCTTTTCATTCAAACGTTTTAACAAACTCCACATCTGCCGTCGGGATACGGCGTCCATTCCTGCCGTCGGCTCATCTAACAGCAGTATTTCCGGGTCTGTCAGCAGCGCCCGGCATACCATCAGTTTTCGTTTCATTCCTCCGGACAGTTTGCGAACCGTCTTTTTTCGGTCATGGAGCAGTCCGCAAAATTCCAACAGTTCTTCGCTTTTTCTTTGAATCTCCTTTTTTGGCATATAATAAAGCCGTCCCTGATACTCCATGATTTCGTTCATATTCATATCCTGGCGCATGGAGTATTCCTGAGTAATCACACTGACTTTTCGCTTCAGGTCCGTCCTTTTTCTTGTAAGAAGTTCCCCGTCAATATAGATTTCCCCCTGTGTCGGCAGAAGAAGCGTTGACAACATTCCTATGGTCGTCGTCTTTCCCGCTCCGTTTAACCCCAGCAGACCAAAAAACTCGCCTGTCTGTATCGTCATATTAATGGAATCAACTGCCGTAAACTGATCAAATTTTTTTGTCAGATTTTTTAAAACGATCATTTTTGCTCCGTTTCTCTGGAAATAATAAGGGAATAGTATCCTGCCGTATCAGGTATTTCGTCTACATGGAAATAAACTTGTTCTTCTTCCGTGCCGCAGTTTTCCACCATAATTGCATCGCGGCCGCTTTTTTTCAGGATTTCTTTAACCTGGCTCATCTTGCTCCCGGATTTCATTAAAACGCAGGTACCGGAATCCGGCAGTGTTTCCGTCAGATTGTGTATCGCCGGATATATATGAATCTGCTCATTCCAAATTGCCAACGGCATATTCATTCTTGCCGCTGTGGCGCAGAAAGACGGAATCCCGCTGACTAACTGCGTTTGAAATCCGTCGGTTTCCACGATTTGCTGTATATATGTAAACGTAGAATATACGGTAGGGTCGCCAAGTGTGAGAAACACAACATTTTTTCCCTCTTTTAAATAAGTTTCCACAAGCTGTGCGCCTTCCCGATGCCGTTTTTCCTGTTCTTCCTTATCATGCGTCATCGGCATATAAACTGGCAGCAGCTGCTTCTGTTCCAGTTCCGGAACCGCTGCGGACGCAATCTGATAAGCTACCGTTTCTTTTGGATTTTTCCCCGGCAATGCGATCACTTCGTTTTCTTTCACCAGCCGCACTGCTTTCAAAGTCATAAGTTCCGGATCTCCAGGACCCACTCCTGTTCCGTATAATATTCCGTTCATAATCATAACCCTCTTTTCCTGTGAAACAATAGAAATCGCGCTCCGCGAGCTTTCTATTGTCATGAATAAAAAACGTGTTCCAAACGGAACACGTATGAAAAACCTTTCTTTAAAAGGTTATAAACTGTGTTCCCGGTTTCGGCAGTCACACTACCATCTCCCGTGTATCTGACTTACTTTTCAAAATCGAAAAGATCACAGTGACCGACTCGCCGGGCTTCTCACCCGATTCCACGTCCTTATCAAAAAGGCGGAGATTCATTTTATAAAACAATAGAATCCACGCTTCGCGAGTCTTCTATTGTTATGAATTATAACAAATAAAATGATAAAAAACAATCATTTTTGGTTTGCTGGCTCTACGTTTATGGATTTTCCTTTGATTTTTACATTACGCATAGCCTGCAGTACTTCCGCGCCGTATTCCCGCGGCACTTCCACAAACGTATACTTGTCAAACATATCAATGGCGCCGACCAGTTCTCCCGGCATCCCGGATTCTCCTGCTACCGCGCCCAAAATGTCGCCCGGTCGCACATTCTGTTTTTTCCCGATATTAATAAACAACCGTACCATACCTGCTTCTGCACCGGTATTACTAAAATCAAACCC
Source organism: Eubacterium sp. (assembly GCA_022796875.1). Taxonomy (GTDB): domain Bacteria; phylum Bacillota; class Clostridia; order Lachnospirales; family Lachnospiraceae; genus JAAWJJ01. The sequence continues at coordinate 43,581 of JAAWJJ010000023.1, forward strand.
GGACGTATGCCCGTCTTCTTCTTCCCCTCTGCCAAGCGCCTGCTGCAAAAATGCCGCTGCAATATCCATTGCCGTATAATCCGATTCGTTAATGACATTTTCCAGCATATTGATCGTATCCGTCAAATCTTCTTCGTCAATGACCTGTCCGATGCGGTCAAGTATTTTTTCCGCTTTAATGTGGGCTACGTCTTCTGCGCTCGGGATCGGCCTGGCCAATATTTTGGTCTTGCAGTACCGCTGGATTTCTTTTAATTTGTATACTTCTTTACCTTTAATAAAAGTAAACGCGCGGCCTGTACGCCCGGCGCGGCCCGTACGTCCGATCCGGTGTACGTAATACTCGTCGTCCTGCGGGACGTCATAGTTAAATACCGCTTCCACGTCGTCAACGTCAATTCCGCGCGCCGCCACATCCGTCGCGACCAGAATTTCCGCTTTTCCGTTACGGAAACTGTTCATGACACGGTCGCGCTGTGACTGTTTCATATCTCCGTGCAGGCCCTCTGCAAAATATCCGCGTCCCTGCAATTCACTGGTAATCTCATCTACCATACGTTTTGTATTACAAAATACAAGGGAGAGTTTCGGATCATAGTAATCTAACAGCCTTGTCAGTACTTCCGTTTTGTCTTTTCGTTTTACATCATAATAATACTGCTCAATGCTCGGAACCGTCAGTTCTTTTTTTACGACTTTAATATTTTTGGCGTTATGCTGGTATTTTTTTGTAATTTCCAAAATCGGTTTTGGCATGGTTGCCGAAAATAATACGGTCTGGCGTTCTTCCGGCACGTATTCCAGAATCGTTTCGATATCTTCCCGGAATCCCATATTCAACATTTCATCCGCTTCATCCAATACTACGGTATTAACAAAGTCGCAGCGGATCGTTTTCCGGCGCAAATGATCCATCACACGCCCCGGCGTTCCAATAATGATCTGCGTACCGCCTTTTAAAGAACGGATCTGTTTGGAAATATCCTGTCCGCCATATACCGGAAGTATTTTAATTCCGTGCATGTATTTCGATAATTTCCGGATCTCATCAGCTACCTGAATCGCAAGCTCCCTTGTCGGGGACAATACGAGTACCTGTGTTGCCTTATCATGAGAATCAACTTTCTGCAAAATCGGGATGCCAAACGCGGCAGTTTTCCCCGTTCCGGTCTGTGCCTGGCCGATAATATCACGGCCTTCCATCATTGCCGGGATTGCCTGGCTCTGGATCGGTGTGGCTTCTTCAAAGCCCATTTCTTTAATTCCCTTTAAAATCTGAGGGTTTACTTCTAATTCGTCAAATCTTATTGTTTCCATATAAAATACTGTTTTAATTTCCTTTCCTAATTCGCTTGTTTCCTGGTTTCTACTTATACAGATCGTATATTCCATTTGAAAGAGAACAGGCATATTACATAATTTTTCCGCTTTGAATCTTACTTCTTTGCAGATTATAACTGTCAATCAGCTTTTCTTTTTCCGTGCGCGTCAGTTTCTTTATCGCGGCCTCCCGTTTCATCGCTTCTTCTTTCGTATCCGAAATTTCCAGATAGACCAGCTCTACCGGGGTTCTGCCCCGTGTATATTTAGCACCTTTTTTCCTGTTATGCATTTCCAGCCGATGTTCTATATCGTTTGTCCATCCCGTATACAGGCTGTTATCCGCGCATTTCAATATATACGTAAAATTGTCCATCTTCTCGTGTCCGTCCTGCTTTGTGTTTACATTCCATGAAAAACGCGGGGTAATATGATATTACCTCGCATTTAGCAATCTCACTGCTTTCCTTTTCTCTTCTTTACAAATGAACATCTACTATTATACACTATTTCTTATCAAAAACAATGCCAAACCGAAAAAACATTTGTATTCATTACGCCTACAGTAACTTCTCACGGGGCGGGACACTGCTGACAGTTTCACCGCTTCCTTTTCAAACGGCTTTATCTGAAACTGTTGTAGTATGAAGATATAAAAAGTGTTATCAGCTCTTTTTGTGTCGATTTCCGACTGTGCTGCCAAAGCCGGGAAACGGGTTCCAGAATTTTTAGTATCCCTAACCCCGGGATGGGCGGATGTGATTTGATTCCCCCGATTCAAACTCGGTTTTCCGTCAAGTGCATGAGCACCGAAGGCGGGACTTTTGTTTTTCTTCCTTTGGAAGACTTTTGTGCGTTTTCCTTATCAGCGGCAGGAAAAGCACGAATGGGTATGCCGGTC
>JAAWJJ010000092.1 GCA_022796875.1 Eubacterium sp.
GCTAACTTTGCTCATAAACCGGCGTTCCCTCCGTCAGCACAAATGGAGAAATCATCATGCAAGCATGTGATTATCTCCATATTGGCTGACGAGTGAACTGTAACGTTTTAAATTCCACAAAACAAATCCGGGAAATCAGCCAATCATTTTCTGATTCGCTGATTTCCCGGATCTCATTTTATCACAACGGCTGTTTACCAATGATTTCCGGAATGATGATTCGTTTCCGGATGATGCCCTCCATAACCGTTACCGGTATTTCCGTTGCTGTTCGTATTGCCGGTACTGTTTAGATTACCAGTATTGCCTGCATTGCCGTCAGTGTTCGTATTGCTGTCGGTGCTATTTGTATTGCTGTTATTGTTCATATTACTGCCGTTATAGTCATCATCGTCATCGTCGTACTCCAGTTCAATTAGGCCGATTCCGCAATCCAGCTTCATTGTTTTATTTGCATTATTATCAACTTTCCGCTCGTCTGCCAGATTTGTACAACTCCAGTAATCGCTTTCAATACTGCCGATTCCGCAGTTCATTACATAATTGAACGTATTTTCACTGCCTTTGACTTCCATCTGCACAATTCCGACGCCACAGCTTATTTCTGCATCCCCGTTAATGGCTCCCTCATAATCAATAGCTCCGGTTCCGCAGTCAAGCACCAGTTTTCCCGCAACCGCATCTTCTATCGTGCCATTTCCGGCTCCCATAGTAACCGACATTAATTCTTCCGCTGTAATATTCTCTAAAGAAAGATCTCCTGCGCCTGCCAGGATTTCAATGGTTTTTGCCTGTAAAGTATCTTCGGAACAGATGATTGCCGCGTCGTTTCTGATCTTTATGGTTTCAAACGGTACATCCGGCAGGCCGATTACAACCGTACCTTTTTCTTTGACCGCCTTTTCCCGCGTACGATGGTCAACCAGAACTAATTTATTATCGTCCAGTTTTACTTCCAGGTCACCTTCTATTCCGTCTATATCATATGTGATCTTATTAAGACCGGAATGTTCTAATACTAGTTTGCCGCCTTTCATATCAATATCAATAACCGCCGCGCCCTCTTCATATTCTCCGTAAACGGTATCGGCGGCTCTTTCTTCCGAATCATCAAAATCACGGAAAAATTCATCGGCGTCATCAACATATTCCGTAGCGCTGTCGATTACTTTGTCCGTAACATTGTCCAGTACTTTATTGGTAACATTTTTTGCAATCCCAAATCCAAAAACAATTGCCGCAATGAATAACACAACCAATATTCCTGCCACACAGATTGCAGTAATGATTAATACTTTTACCCAAATCGGCGTTCCCTGCGTTTTCTTTTCTTCCACATAATCATCCCCCTCATATGCAGTATCTTCATAGGAATGAAACGGCGCGTTTCCGAAATCGGTATAACCGTTGCTCCCGTCATAACCGTCCTTTCCGCTATAACCGCCGCTTCCGTCATAACCGTCTGTTCCACTATAACCGCCGCTTCCATCATAACTCTCATTTCTGCCTCCGTATTTAGTTGTATGAAAACTGACGTAATTTTCCTGTTTTCTTTTTCCGCGCGCCGGTTTTTCCTCCTGAAAAATATTGTTTTCCTTTCCGGCACACTCCTCATTCTCAGCGCCATTATCCGTATGTGTAAGTGTATGCGTTTCCGGCTCTGCCTCCGGTTTCACTCCAAAACCACTGTTTCCGCCCAGTTCTTTTTTGATCGTATCGGCCACTTTCTGCGGCGATTCCAATTCCTTTAATATTTTTTCTTCGTTTGCTTCTCCGGCATCCTCAAAATAACTTTCATAAAACCGAAGCGCTTCTTTCCTTTCTTCTTCTGATATATCCATCAACAGTTGTTCTAACTGCTGCAAAAATTCTTCTCTTCTCATATAAACTCCTCTCCAGAAAACAATTTTGATATATTACCTGAATAATTTTCCCATTCCGTATGATATGCTTCCAGTTTTTCTTTTCCTTTTTCCGTAATTTTATAATATCTGCGGTTTCTGCCGCCACATTCCTGGTCATACACCTCCAGACATTCGTCTTTTTGAAGCCTTCGCAATACCGGGTAAAGCGTCGATTCGGATATTTCAATTGCGTACCTGACATCCTGAGTGATCTTATATCCATACGTTCCGTTTGTTTCCCTGGATACTACGGCCAGGACAATCGCGTCAAGTAACGCTGCACCTGTAGTAAAAACCATGAGCTCACCTCTTTTTCCTAAAGCCATTATATTACTATATATTATTATACGTCATATAGTATGTATATTATATGACGTATAATAATATTTGTCAATATATATTCGTAAATAAATATTCGTAAATATGCTTGCAAAAAACGGTACGGAACCGCTGTCCCGCAACCGTCCCGTACCGAATAAAAAAACTATCATACAATTACATACATCAGGCTTTCCAGAGTCCATGCAGATTACAGTAAGCGTAAACCGCTTCTACTTCATCCCCTGCGCAAATCGCAAAGCAGGCTTTTGGCTCTTCTCCGGCTTTCAATACTTTTCTCTGATTTCCGGATTTTGTCTGCAAAGATATCCATTCAATAGAATGTTCCGGCTGCATCGGATGTTCCACAGAACCTACCGTTACGCAGACCATATTATCTTTTACCTCATATACCGGCACATGTTTCTCCGTCGCCGCATCTACAGATCCCGGAATGATTTCCGTCATTTTCTGTCCGCAGCACATTACCGGCACGCCGCAATCCTTTACCATAGCGATGATGTTCCCACAATGTTCACAAATAAAAAATTTCTGTTCCATTTTTACTTCCTCCTGTTCTTTGGTGATCTGTTTCCTGTTATTTATTGCCTGTTTCTTGTTACCCGCTAACTGTTATGTACTCCCGCTTCGCCTCATAAAAGACTTTCGGGAGTATCGTTTAGGAATGGCAGCTTCCGCTGCTTCCGGCACAGCCGTGCTGCCCGGATCCACAATCATGGCCGTGGCCGTGATGTTCATGATGGTTACACTGAATATCCGGATTATACGCAAGTTTCCCTGCCAGCAGGGCGTTTACCGCTTCGTCCGCACTGCCGGACACACCTCCGTACAGACGGATTCCTGCGCCTGCAAGCGCATTTTGCGCCCCTGCGCCGATACCACCGCAAATTAATGTGTCCACGTCCTGTCCGGTCAAAAATCCGGCCAAAGCACCGTGTCCGTTTCCATTTGTACTGACTACTTCCGTACCGGAAATTTTTCCATCCTCAATATCATATACTTTAAACTGTTCGGTATGACCAAAATGCTGGAAAATATTTCCATTTTCAAAAGTCACTGCAATCTTCATTAAATCCCCCTCCATTTTCTCAGCAGTTTTCTTTTCTGTTATCTAAATTATTGTAACCCTGTTTCCGGGAAAATACAAGAGCCTGCATCCGTCACTTTTTCCATCCTTTTCCATATCCATTACAAAAGCAATTTCTTCTCTGCATAATCAAATCCAAGTCTTGCAACAGTATCCGAAAAACGTTCTCCGGGATTCCCCTCGTCACGGAAAAGCTGCAGCGCGCGTTCTACTACGTTTATCACTTCTTCTTCGGAAGTGAAGATTCTGTTCAGTAAACGCCCTGTCGCAGTTCTCTTTCCCCAACGTCCGCCGATATACACCTTATAGCCTGTCTGCGATTCTTTCACTGCCCCAAACGGACATTTTCCAATACAGCGTCCGCAGTGGCTGCATTCCTCCGTATTGATCCGTATCTTTTCATCCGCTATTTGCGCCGCTTTGATCGGACAATTTTCCTGCACCAGGCATTTTTTACAATTTCTGCATTTTTCAAGATCAATCTCCGGCAGACGCCGGCCTACGATACCGATATCATTCAAATCCGGTTTGACGCAATTGTTCGGACAGCCACCGACTGCAATTTTAAATTTATGCGGCAAAGTGACATTATGATAACCGACATAAAAAAGTTCGTGCAATTTTTCGGACAATGCAAAAGTATCGATCAAACCATACTGGCAGGTTGTACCTTTACAAGATACCACCGGACGAACTTTTGCGCCCGTACCTCCGGTTTCCAGGCCGGCTTCTTTCAGAAATGCTATTGCCGCCTCAATATTTTCATAAGGCACCCCCTGAATCTCCACTGTCAGACGGGTAGTCATCGTTACCTCACCGGAACCGAACTTTTCTGCCGCTTCGGCAATTTTTTTCTGCTCTTTCGCGGTTATTTTTCCGTTCCGGGTGATCACACGTACATTAAAAATATCCTCGTATCTCTTATCTTTCAAACAGCCCAATCCTTTTACCCGTTTAATTTCTTCCGCCGAAAGTTTTTTATCGCTGCGCGGCGCTTTTTCTTCTTTTAAAGACACACCACCTTGATTTACATCTTTCATAATATATGTTCTCCTTAAATCATTTATTTTTTCCTATTATAAAACCTGCCATTCATAAAAACAATGAAAAACGGCTTTATTTTGGCCAAAACTTTTCTATGACATAAAGAATATGCGGTTTTCACCAAAATATTGATGAAAACCGCATAAATTATTTTCCGCTTATATCATAATACTATCTTTTACTCCATTGTTTTTAACGCATTTTCTATATGCGCAAACAGCGGTACTGCCGGATGCATTTCCACATCAAACGTAAATCCCATCGGGTCAAACAGCAGGCTCTGATCCATTTCGGATTCGTTCTCAAAATCAAAAACAAATACCGCGCGCCCATCTCCCGGAAGAAAATATGCATCCACAAGCTTTCCGTCTTCTTTCATCTTTTTTAGCATTTCAAGATGCCGTCGCAGCGGCTCATGCATTTTCTTCGGATCGTCTTTTAACAGTTCAAAAAATTCCGGCGTATGTCTTGTCATTTTTATTACTTTCATAATAATCCCCCTATCCTGCGTTCGACAGGCATTATGGCTCATTATACTGCGGATTTTTGTCACCGCCCTGTTCTGACATTACAGGCAGCGCGCCGCAATATAACCTTCATGAACCGCATCGTAAATCTGCCGTACCTGCTTACAGTCGCCTACCGAAATTACATCTTCGAGAAATTCTTCCAGTTCTTCCGCCAGCTGCGGCTGCGGTGCAAATCCGGCGCAAATCACGACGGCGTCCGCTTCCAGTTCCTGACGGCTGCCAAAACGGTCCACTATCACCGCCGCATGGTCCGTTACGGATTCCAGACGTTTTCCGGTAATAATCTGAATGCCGGCCTTTGCAATCGCCTGCATATACGCCGGAACTACTGCGCTGAATTTCCCTAAAAACTGATCCATCATTTCCACAATGGTAACTTCTTTTCCTGCTTCCGCCAGCTCCAACGCGGTTTCCGCGCCGGTAATACCGCCGCCGATCACAACCGCGCTCTTTCCCTCCGGCATTTTCTGAGCCAATACGGAATCCACTGTATAAGAAACGTGTTTTTTGTCAATACCCGGAACGTCAAGCGTTTTGGTCTTCCCTCCGATCGCTACGATCGCAGCGTCGTAATTCCCTTTTCTGATCGTTTCTGCCGTCGCTTCCTCCATAATCACAGGAATATTCAGTTTTTTCACCTGGGTTTCATAATATGCCGTCAGTTTGCGGATATCTGCTTTATATTCCGGAACGGACGCTTCTATTATCATTCCTCCTAAGGCGCGTTTTTCATACAGCGTCACGTTGTGCCCGCGTTTTTTTAACGTTACCGCCGCTTCCAGGCCGCCGGGGCCGCCGCCGATCACAGCAACGTTTTTCGGCGTTTCGGCCGGTACAATTTTCGGACATTCAAATTTATAAAGAGTCGGATTTACAGCACAGTGAATTACCGTATCCGCCAGCAGTCCTTTATCGTTACAGCCGATCATACAGCGGATACACGGTACGATGTCTTCACTTCTGCCCTCTTTTGCTTTCTTTACGAAATACGGATCCGCAAGCTGTGATCTTGCCAGGCCGATAAAATCCGCCCGGCCTTCTTCCAGAATCTGCTCCGCCTGTTCCGGGCTCTGAATATTGCCCGTTACCAGAACCGGAATATGTACTTCTTTTTTCACTGCTTCCGCATACGGCACATAAATCCCCAGCGGATAAAACCCGGTCTGCGTCCATGTCGTGGCATGCGTCCCGCATACAAGGTTCAATAAATCGACGCCTTCTTTTTCCAGCGCTTTTGCGACTTCGATCGTTTCTTCCGTACGGATGCTGTTTTCTTCGTAATCGTCTACGCTCAGTTTAAAGCTCAACGGATAATCACAGCCGGTCTTTTTCTTTATATTTCTTACGATCTCAATTATAAAACGCATTCTGTTTTTCAGCGTGCCGCCATACATGTCCCTGCGCTGATTGTCTTTTGGGGAAAGGAAATTACAAGGCAGGCAGCCCGCCGCCGCCATAACTTCCACAATATCAAAACCGGCTTTTTTCGCGCGCAGCGCCGCATCTCCGTAACATTCCACGATCTCATGGATTTCTTCTATCGTCAGTTCCCTTGGAACCTGCGCTCCCATTTCAAACCATTCCTCCACGGTAATCCTGGATGCCGCAACTACATCGTCGCCGCCGACAAACCCGCCGTCGCGTCCCGGATGCGACAACTGAAGTCCGGCGGCAGCGCCATGCTCTTTAATCGCATCCGCAACCAAAGACAGGCCTGAAATATGCGGATCCGAAGATGCGTTCAGCCCCATATGGCGCATATCCTGTACAACTGCATTATCCATGAATACAAGCCCGACTCCGCCTTCCGCTGCCTCTGCCGCCGCTTTTATATTGTTCGGTGTCACGGAACAGTCCGGATTACACAGATAAGTCCCCATAGAATTTCGGATCGTCCTGTTTTTCAACGTCAGATTACCGATCTTTCCTTTCTCAAACAACTTTGGAAAGTATTTGTTCTGCATAGCTTTTACTCCTCCTCTTCTTTTTCGTACTTACAGAATTCCGCCGTACGGGCGTTGACAGCGATAAATCCCGAAAGCGCTTTTTGAACCGTCTGTTGTTATGTTTTCATTTTAACAGCCTGTTTCCGAAAAGCTATGTGTGCCAGCAGACAAAAATTTTTTTTTTTTGTACATCGATAGCTAATGCAGCGTTTTTAAAAAGTCAATGGTTTTTCGAAACAAAAATAAGCTTATTTTT
>JAAWJJ010000024.1 GCA_022796875.1 Eubacterium sp.
CGACAAAAGGTTTCCCGCATCAGGCGACAGGAAATCCTACATATCGAATTCTTATCCAAAAAGATCACATCCCATAGACACAGAATTTTTTACAGCCTCCTTTCTTCCCGTATCTATTGCCAAAGAAGACCGGCTGGAATACTTTGAAGCGCTATCTGCAAGTATACACTATTAAATTATTGCCATCTATTTGATAAACTAACCTGTGTTCATCCGTTATTCTTCTGCTCCACTTTCCGGCCAGGTCATATTTTAATGGTTCCGGTTTCCCAACTCTTTCAAATGGACTCCTTTTTTATCTTCTATTAATTCATAAATTCTTTTAACCACTCGTAATTCGTTTTACTTTCTCTTATATGAAGATTTTCCATCAAATTGTCGTACTGCGCCTGTGACATAAGTACAACATTTTCGTCGTTTTTTCGGGTAATGATTGCGATATCAGAGTCATGGACAACCCGGTTGCAAACTTCCTTAAAATGATTCCTCACATTTGAAAAATTAGTCGCTATCATGTAATCACATTCCTTTAAATATAGTATAGCTTTCATTCATATATAATATAGTTTCCATTCATAGTATTGTCGATATTTTGTTCAATATTTTGTACTTATTATTTTAATGGTTGTTGCTTTTCCTGACAAAAATTTTGTATATAATAAAATCCCGCAGAGAAATATTGATTATTTTTGGCAGAAAGCATACAATATTACAGGTAAAGCGCTTGACTGCAATGACAGTACGTATGTAAGTAACGACAAGTGAGGTTAATTATGTTATACCGAAAAAATAAGAAAGACGGACGGGAATTATCGATTCTGGGATTTGGCTGTCTGCGTTTCCCGAAAAAAGCGGGCAGGATCCATCAGGAAGAGGCGGAAAAAGTGATGAAAGCCGCCATAGACGCCGGTGTCAATTATTTTGATACCGCTTATACGTATCCGGGCAGCGAGGCGTGCCTGGGCAGATTTCTGGCGCAGGGATACAGGGATCAGGTGGCGATTGCGACGAAGCTGCCGCATTATCTGATCAAAACGTCTGCGGATATGGATAAATATTTTGAAGAACAGAAAAAGCGTCTGCAAACCGATCGTTTCGAGTATTATCTGATGCATATGCTAAACGACGCCGCGACCTGGGAACGGCTGAAATCCCTGGGAGTGGATCGGTGGCTGGAACGAAAAAAAGCGTCCGGTGAAATCGAGAATGTCGGTTTTTCTTTTCATGGGGGAGCGGCGCAGTTTTTGCCGCTTTTAGACGCTTATGACTGGGATTTTACCCAGATACAGTATAATTATATGGACGAACACACGCAGGCCGGGAAAAAAGGGCTGGAATACGCGTATCAAAAAGGGATTCCGGTTATGATTATGGAACCTTTGCGGGGCGGGAAACTGACAAAACAGCTTCCGCAGGCGGCGAAAAAGGAATTTGCCAAAATCGGGACGCCGGCGGAATGGGGGCTTCGCTGGATTTGGAACCACAAAGAAGTGACGCTAGTTTTGTCGGGGATGAACGAAGTCTGTCAGGTAGAGGAAAATGCACGTATCGCGTCGCAGGCGCAGGCAGGCCATATGACGGAGGAAGAACTTGCCGTGATAGAACGGGTGAAAGGGATCATCAACGCGTCGGTCAAAGTGCCGTGCACCGGATGCGGTTATTGTATGCCATGTCCGGCTGGCGTTGACATACCGACCTGTTTTCAGGCATATAATTTGAAATACGCGGACGGGAAATTTGCCGCTTTGAAAAACTATTTTATGTGTACGGCGTTAAAGACGAACCCTACGAAAGCGTCTTTATGTATCGGATGCGGAAAATGCGAATCGCACTGCCCGCAGTCCATTGCGGTGAAAAGCCGTATTGCGGATGTAAAAAGCGAACTGGAGGGGCCGGTTTTTAAAGCGGCGGACAAGCTGGCAAAAAAATTTGTGCGTTTTTAAAAAATTTGACAAAAAAACGAAATGAAAAAAAGGAAATTGCAAAAAGAAGCGGAATTTTTATAGTAGAGGGTTATGTAAAGGGTGGTTGTCATGTCAACAATTCGTGAAGCGATCGAAGAGATGGAGCGGAGGAATTTAAGCCCGTATGCCTCTTTGAGTGAAAATTCGAAAGGGAGAGAAAGAGAAGAACAGCAATGCGATATCCGACCGGTTTTCCAACGGGACAGGGATCGTATTTTACATTGCAAAGCATTTCGGCGGCTGAAAGATAAGACGCAGGTGTTTTTAACGCCGAGCGGCGACCATTATCGGACGCGTCTGACGCATACGTTAGAGGTGTCGCAAAATGCCAGGACAATTGCAAAGGCGCTCCGTCTGAATGAAGACCTGACGGAAGCGATTGCGCTGGGGCACGATTTGGGGCATACTCCGTTTGGACATGCGGGAGAACGCGTGCTTGACAGCCTTTGCCCGGGAGGATTCTGTCATAATGAGCAAAGCGTCAGGATTGTACGGTGCCTGGAAAAGGACGGGCAGGGATTAAATCTGACGTGGGAAACGAGGGACGGGATACTCAATCATCAGATGAGATTGAAGCCGTCGACACTGGAGGGTAAAATTGTCCGGCTGGCGGACAAGATCGCTTATATCAACCATGATATTGACGACGCTATCCGGGCACGGGTTTTGAAAGAAGAAGATATTCCGCTGCCGTATCGGGAGATGCTTGGAAATTCTTCGCGGGAACGGCTGGATACGCTGATACATAATATGATTATGAATTCCATCGGGAAAAACGAAATCCGCATGTCAAAGGAAATTTATGTGGCGATGCAGGGACTTCGCACTTTCATGTATGAAAACGTATATACGAATAAAACCGCGAAAGGTGAAGAGAAAAAAGCGATGGGTGTGGTAGAGAGCCTGTTTGAATTTTATATGAGAAACCCGGGAGAGATGGCCGTACAGTATGTGAAAATGATGGAAAACGGCGTGACAAAAGAGCAGGCCGTGTGCGACTATATTGCAGGGATGACAGATCAATATGCCATCGCAAAGTATGAACAATACTATGTGCCGAAAGCATGGCAGGCATAAAAGCATGGAATGTGCCGAAAACATGGCAGGCATGAGCAAAAGAGGGGGTGCGGAAGATGCCGTTTTATCCGGAAGATCTGGTAGAGGAAGTACGGGTGCGCAACGATATCGTGGACGTCATATCCGGGTATGTGCGCCTGCAGAAAAAAGGACGCGATTTTTTCGGCCTCTGTCCGTTTCACAATGAAAAATCTCCGTCTTTTTCCGTATCTCCCAGTAAGCAGATTTATTATTGTTTCGGATGCGGAGCGGGAGGGAACGTAATTTCTTTTCTGATGGATTATGAAAAGTATTCTTTTGCGGAAGCGCTGGAAGCATTGGCGGACCGAGCAGGGATAACTTTGCCGAAACAGGAATTATCGGAACAGGCAAAACAGGAGTCGGACAAGCGCCGGCTGGTGATGGAGATAAACAGGACGGCCGCAAAGTATTTTTATGCATTACTGCGAAGCAGCCGCGGCAGCCATGCATTGGATTATTTAAAAAAACGGGGATTGAGCAATGAAACGATGCAGAAGTTCGGGCTCGGTTACTCGGATAAATTCAGCAATGATTTATATGAATATTTGAGAAAGCAGGGATACAAAGATGAGATTTTGAAAGAATCCGGCCTGGTGTCGTTGGACGAACGCCGGGGCGGTTATGATAAATTCTGGAACCGGGCCATGTTTCCGATTATGGATATCCATAACCGGGTTGTCGGTTTTGGCGGCAGGGTTATGGGGGACGGAGAACCGAAATATCTGAATTCTCCGGAAACGATCGTGTTTGACAAAAGCCGGAATCTGTACGGGTTGAACGTAGCGCGGAGTTCGAAACGTCAGGGCATTATTTTGTGCGAAGGATATATGGATGTGATCGCGCTGCATCAGGCCGGGTTTGATAATGCAATAGCGTCATTGGGCACTGCGTTTACTTCCGGACATGCAAGCCTGATCAAAAGATATGAAAAAAACGTATATTTAAGTTTTGACAGCGACAGGGCTGGGGTACGCGCCGCTCTGCGGGCAATCCCGATTTTGCGGGAGGCCGGGATCACTCCGAAAGTCATCAATATGAAGCCATACAAAGACCCGGACGAATTTATTCAGGCGCTGGGCACGGAAGAGTATGAAAAGCGGATCGAAGAAGCGGAGAATTTCTTTTTCTTTCAGGTGCGGATTGCGCAGGAAAAATATGATTTGCAGGATCCGGACGGCAAGACTCGGTTTTTTACGGAAATTGCGCAGATGTTATTACAGTTTGAAGACGGCATCGAACGGGAAAACTATATCACGGCCGCTGCGGACAAATACAGGACCGGTTATGAAAATCTGCGCAAGCTTGTGTTTCAGGAGGGCACAAAAGCCGGACTGGCAAAGCCAAGGACACCGTTAAAATCAGGCAGACAGTCCAGGCAGGGAAAGGAAGAAAACAGGAAGCGTCCGCAAAAGCTTCTTCTGACGTGGCTGATCGAATATCCGGGCCTGTACCTGCAGCTAAGTTCTTTTATCGGGCCGCAGGATTTTACGGAGGATATTTACAGAAAAGTTGCACAGGCGTTGTTTGAACAGTTAAAGGATCATGCATTAAACCCGGCGAAAATTGTGAGCATGTTTGAAGAAGAACAGGAGCAGCGCCAGGTTGCGGAACTGTTCCATACTACGATACGGGATCTGGAAACGAAAGAGGATATGCAGAAAGCAGTCCGTGACGTAGTATTGAAAGTCAAACAAAACAGCATAGAAAATGTTTCTGAACAGATAAATCCGATGGATATGGAGGCGTTGGGTAGGCTGATCCAGACGAAGAAGCAGTTGGAAAGCCTTGAAAAACTGCATATTTCTATCGATTAGGGAGAAAATACTAACGAATATGGCGCAGTATGCGAAGTGCCGTATGCATAATGGAAGGAAGAAAATATGGAAGAAAAAATGGTAGAAAAGAATGATAAGAGCGAAAAATTTAACGAGAAGTTAAAAGAAATCGTTCAAATAGCGAAAAAAAAGAAAAACATTCTTGAATATCAGGAAATTAGCGATGCTTTTAAAGAACTCCAGCTGGATGCGGAGGATTTTGAAAAAATTCTCGAATATTTGGAAACAAACGGTATTGATGTTTTGCGCATTTCCGATGACGACGATGAAGATATTGACGACGACATTCTTCTGGCGGAACCGGAAGTCGAAGTGGAAAAAATTGATTTGTCCGTTCCGGACGGTGTCAGCATTGAAGATCCGGTACGTATGTATTTAAAAGAGATCGGAAAAGTGCCGCTGCTCAGCGCGGAAGATGAGATTGAACTTGCGCAGAAAATGGAAGAAGGCATGAAAGCCTCGGAAAAAATTCAGATTTTGCAGCGCCGCAAAGAAAATGCGGAGCCGGAAGACGCGGCGGAGTTCGACAGCGATATTGCAGAACTGAGAAAAGAAGTCAATACAGGAGAGCGTTCGAAAAAGAAACTGGCGGAGGCCAATCTGCGTTTGGTAGTCAGTATCGCGAAAAGATATGTGGGGCGCGGTATGCTGTTTCTGGATTTGATCCAGGAGGGGAATCTCGGACTGATCAAAGCGGTGGAAAAGTTTGATTACCGCAAAGGATACAAATTCAGCACGTATGCGACGTGGTGGATCCGTCAGGCAATCACTCGCGCGATTGCCGATCAGGCGAGAACCATCAGGATTCCGGTGCATATGGTGGAAACGATCAATAAACTGATCCGGGTATCGCGTCAGTTATTACAGGAACTGGGACGGGAACCATCTCCGGAGGAAATTGCGGAAGAAATGAAGATGCCGGTAGAAAGGGTGCGTGAAATATTGAAAATTTCCCAGGAACCGGTGTCTTTGGAAACGCCGATCGGAGAAGAGGAAGACTCTCATCTGGGCGATTTTATCCAGGACGATAATGTTCCGGTACCGGCGGACGCGGCGGCTTTTACGCTTTTGAAAGAGCAGTTGGACGAGGTGCTGGGAACATTGACGGAACGGGAGCAGAAAGTACTGACTTTGCGCTTCGGACTTCAGGACGGGCGTGCGCGTACGCTTGAAGAAGTCGGGAAAGAATTTAACGTAACCAGGGAGCGTATCCGTCAGATCGAAGCGAAAGCACTGCGGAAACTGCGCCATCCGAGCAGAAGCAGAAAATTAAAAGATTATCTGGAGTAAGAGTATGAAATTATCCGACAGGCTGCAGTCAGTGGCCGGTCTTGTTACTATGGGCAGCCGACTGGCAGATATAGGGACGGACCACGCGTATGTCCCGATCACTCTCGTTGCGGAACAGAAGATTCCGTCTGCGATTGCAATGGATATAAAAAAAGGCCCTCTTCAGATTGCAAAGGAGCATATCGACAGGGCCGGATTCGGGCAGTACATAAGCGTCCGGCTTTCCGACGGACTGGAAAAACTGCGTGCCGGCGAGGCGGATTCCATAGTGATCGCGGGCATGGGAGGCCGGCTTGCAGTGAAAATATTGAGCGAAGGAGCGGCGAAACTGGACGGCGTCCGGGAAATTATTTTACAGCCGCAGTCTGAAATCGCATATGTCCGGCGGTATTTAAGGGAGCACGGGATGCGGATCGAAATGGAAAAGATGGTCATGGAAGACGGCAAGTATTATCCGATGTTCCGTGTAATTTTAAAGGAAGATGAGGCCGGGGGATTTCCGGAATGTGAGGAAGCCGTGGCTGGGGATTTACCGGAATGTAAAGAAGCTGCGGCTGTGGGATTGGCGGAATGTAAAGAAGCCGCGGCTGTGGGATTGCCGGAGTATACGGATATTTTTGATATGTTTGGCAGGCTTTTGTTAGAACGCAGGGATGAAACGCTGCTTTCGTACTTGCGTTACAAAAAAAAGAAGTATAAAAAGGTGGCGGCGCAGTTAGAGTCGGTCTGGTCCGCTGAAGACAGAAAACAGGCGATTGCGGACGAAATTGCCCTGATTGAAAAAGCGTTTGCGTATATGGAGGTGTAGCCATGAGTAAAACAATTAAATTAATGATTGACGGAGAAGAAAGAGAGTATGAAGAGGAAATTACATACAGTGAGATTGCGGCGGAATATCAGGACCGCTATGAGAACGACATTGTCCTGGTACTGATGAATAAACGGCTGCGGGAATTGTATAAAAAGGCCCATGTTTCCGGAAAACTGGAATTTATCACGACGGAACATGCGGCGGGGAAAAAAGCGTACCGCCGCAGCCTGACACTGCTGCTTCAGAAAGCGATCGACAATTTAAGCGGGCAAAAGGGCGTTCGTGTGATCGTATACCACAGTATTTCACATGGCTTTTTTTGCAGGCTGGAGGGCGATGAAGAACTGAATGAAGAGTATCTGGAACGTGTGAAAAGAGAGATGCTGCGTCTTTGCGAAGCGGACCTGCCGATTATGAAACATAACTTTACCACGGATGAGGCTATCGAAATGTTCCGTGGATGGGGCATGAAAGGGAAAGAGCGCCTGTTCCGGTACCGCAGGAATTCCAGAATTAATATTTATGAGCTGGACGGATACTATGATTACTTTTACGGGTTTATGGCGCCGTCCACAAAGTATCTGAAATATTTTGATCTGACGTTGTACGAAGACGGACTTGTATTGCTGTTTCCGGGGAAAGATCCGAAAAAACCGGCTCCGTTCGAACCGTCCCATAAACTGTTCCGGGTTCTCGAAGAGTCTACCGAATGGGGAAAAATGATGGGAATCGGTACGATCGGGGAATATAACGACGCAGTAGTGCGCGGGGAAGCAAGAGATATTATTCTGGTACAGGAAGCTCTGATGGAGAAAAAGATCGGACAGATTGCGGAACTGATTGCAAAAGACGCATCCAAAAAGTTTATTATGGTAGCCGGCCCGTCCTCCTCCGGTAAAACGACGTTTTCCCACAGGCTGTCGATTCAGCTCCGGGCGCATGGGGTAAAACCGCATCCGATCCCGCTTGATGATTTTTACCGGGACAGGATTGATACGCCTGTCGACGAAGAGGGGAAACCGGATTTTG
This sequence comes from Eubacterium sp., assembly GCA_022796875.1. Classification (GTDB taxonomy): domain Bacteria; phylum Bacillota; class Clostridia; order Lachnospirales; family Lachnospiraceae; genus JAAWJJ01. The sequence goes on from JAAWJJ010000024.1 coordinate 8,028, forward strand.
AATGTCTGGAAGCGTTGGATGTGGAGCTGTTTAACAAAACGATGCAACGGCTGCTTGCGGGAGAACAGGTAGAACTGCCTCAGTTTAATTTCCTGACGGGCCGAAGCGAATATAAAGGAAAAATACTCAAAATGGGCAAAGACGACGTACTGGTCATTGAGGGGATTCACGGATTGAATGACCAGCTCTCGTATTCCCTGCCGGAAGAGAGTAAGTTCAGAATATATATCAGTGCGCTGACGCAGTTAAATATCGACGAACACAATTATATCCCGACCACGGACGGCAGGCTGATCCGCCGTATTGTCCGCGATGCGCGCGCAAGAGGGACGTCAGCGCAGGAAACGATCGCTATGTGGAATTCCGTGCGGCGCGGGGAAGAAAAACATATTTTCCCGTTCCAGGAAAAGGCGGACGTGATGTTTAATTCCGCGCTGATTTACGAATTATCGGTATTAAAGAAATATGCGGAACCGCTGCTTTTTGAAATAGAAGCGGACTGTCCGGAATATCTCGAAGCAAAGCGGCTTTTGAAATTCCTGGATTATTTCCTGACCGTGCCGACGGAAGGAATTGTGTCAAATTCCATTATGAGGGAATTTATCGGAGGAAGCTGCTTCCCGGTATAGGGAAATTGTAAAACATCATATGTGGATATGATTGAGTAGAACAGATAATCGCGGCTGCAAATGCCGAAAGGCTGCAGGTGAGGAAAGTCCGGGCTTCACAGGGCAGGATGCCGGATAACGTCCGGTAGAGGCGACTCTAAGGAAAGTGCAACAGAAATATACCGCCGCATTTATGCGGTAAGGTTGGAATGGCAGTGTAAGAGACTACCGCCCGCCTGGCAACAGGCGGGGCATCTGTAAACCCCATCCGAAGCAAGACCGAACAAAAGCGTTGACGTGGCCCGCCAGCTTTAGGTAGGTCGCTAAAAAGCGGCTGGCGACAGCCCTTTTAGACAGATGATTATCCAATGACATAACCCGGCTTACCGTTCTGCTCAATTATTATAAAAGTTTACCTGGCGTTCCTTTCGTCAGCACAAATGGAGAAATCATCATGCAAGAATGTGATTTTCTCTATGTTGACTGACGTATGAACTGTAAATCTAAAATGTTTCTTAAAAGACGGTAACTTTGTTGACAGTGTTAAGTATTCGTATTAGCATAAACATAAATATTAACAGGAATGGAGTACTATATTTCGTACTGTTCGGAAAAGAGGTTGGGAAATGAGAGAAAGATTTGCAAGATTTATGTCGGGAAGATACGGTATGGATTCCCTGTCAAAATTCATAAATTATATCGTGATTATTCTGCTGGTTATTTCACTGTTCCGCGTGCCATATGTTTATATTGCAGGACTTGTGCTGCTGGTGATCAATTATTTCCGTATTTTTTCCCGCAATATCAACAGGCGGTATCTGGAAAACGAGAAATTTCTGGCGGCAACCCAGAAGATCCGGCAGAAATTTTCCGTGACGAAACTTCATATGCAGCAAAGCCGTTATTACCGCTTTTACCGCTGCCCGCAGTGCAGGCAGAAAATGCGTGTTCCAAAAGGGAAAGGCAGAATATGTATCACATGTCCGAAATGCAGGAATGAATTTGTGAAAGTCAGCTGATCTTTATGAGGGAAACGTTTTATGTTTGGCTATATCAATATCAATAAGGAACAATTATCTGAAAAAGGAAAATCAGAGTACCAGGCTTTTTATTGCGGACTTTGCAGGATGTTAAAGGAAAAATGCGGGATCAAAGGACAGATGTTGATCAATTATGATATGACGTTTCTGGTGATTTTGCTTTCCGGCCTGTATGAACTGAAAAATGAAGAGTGTGATTTTGTATGTCCGGTACATCCGGGAAAAAAGCAGCATGGTTTTCTGAATGAAGCGACGGAATATGCGGCGGAGATGAACGTTCTGTTTGCATACCAGAATTTTGAAGACGACTGGAAAGACGACCGTTCTTACACGAAAAAAATGCTGACAAAAATTTTTGACAAAGATTATGCCAGAATCCGCAAACGGTATCCGCGGCAGGCCGCGGCGGTGGACAGTTATATGTCCAAACTGGAAATGTGCGAAAAACATAAGGAAAAAAACCTGGATGTGATTGCAGGACTGACAGGGGAGATGCTGGCAGAGATTTTTGCATGGAAAAAAGACGATATCTGGGAAGAAGAGTTGCGTTGTTTTGGATTTTACCTTGGAAAATTTATTTACTTAATGGACGCTTATGAAGATGTGGAACAGGATAAGAAAAAGAAACAGTACAATCCGCTCATAGAACTTCAGAAAGAAAACGAAACGGATTTTGATATGTTCTGTCAGCTTATGCTGACCAGTATGGTGTCCGAATGTTCCAAATGTTTTGAAAAACTCCCGATTATCGAATATGTGGAAATTTTACGGAATACTCTGTACTCCGGCGTATGGACGAAGTACGAATATTTACAGATAAAGAAAAATAAAAGGAGGAAACGCAATGCGTGATCCTTATAAGGTGCTTGGTATATCGCCCAATGCGACGGATGAAGAAATAAAACGGGCCTACCGCTCTTTAAGCAGAAAGTACCATCCGGACGCCAATATAAACAATCCGTATAAGGAGCAGGCAGAAGAACGGTTTAAAGAAGTACAGCAGGCATACGACCAGATCATGAAAGAGAAACAGCAGGGATATAATTACGGCTACGGAGGAGGTTACGGCAGCCAGAGAAACAGCAGCTACGGAGGAGGTTACGGCGGGCACAGTTATTCCAATTATAATACGGGGTATGAATCCGTTCGCATGACGGCTGCTGCAAATTATATCAACAGCCAGAATTACAGGGAAGCTTTAAACGTTTTGAACGGAATGGCGCAGAATGAAAGGGTAGCCCGCTGGTATTATTTCAGCGCGATCGCCAATGCCGGTGTCGGAAATAACGTGACGGCAACCGAACATGCGCAGCGCGCAGTGGATATGGAACCGGGAAATATGGAATACCGGCAGCTTTTGCAGCAGCTTTCGTTTGGCGGCAGCTGGTATCGGGATATGGGTACCTCTTACGGTTACGGACGGCCGATTTCGCCGTTAGGCGGACTGTGCCTGACCTGTATCGGCATCAATCTGCTGTTTAGCTGCTGCCTGCGGCCATTATGTTAAAGTTATAGATTATATGAAGGAGGTATTGGATGCAGCAGTATATCGATATGCACTGCGATACGTTAGCGGAGGCATATATCGCACAGTATCAGGATATTTTTGAAACGGAACGGCTGAAGATAGATATCAAACGGTTGAAAAAGGGCGGGGCGGCCGCCCAGTTTTTTGCCATGTTTTTGCCGCAGAGCAGCGGGGCAGACTGGTTTGGAGAGAAAAAAGAAGTTCCGATGCGTGAAAAAATGCAGGGCATGTATGAAATTTTTTGTACAACTTTGGAAAAATATCCGGAATATATCGCAAAAGCCGGTAATTATGAAGATTGGGAATGGAACAGACAGAAGCAGAAACTGTCTGCTTTTTTGACGATAGAAAACGCGGCGGTCGTAGACGGCAGGATGGAGAATTTGGAGAAACTTTATGAAATGGGCGTGCGTCTGATGACGCTTACATGGAATGACGATAATTGTTTTGGGGCGTCCCATTCCGAAAATCCGCAAAAGATGAACCGGGGCCTGACCGATTTCGGAAAGGAAGCGCTGGAACGGATGAACGAACTTGGAATGATCATAGACGTGTCCCATTTATCGGACGGCGGTTTTTATGACGTTGCAGAAATTTCAAAGAAACCGTTTGTAGCGTCCCATTCCAATTGCCGCGCCCTGTGTCCGGCAACGCGCAATCTGACGGATGATATGATCCAGAAACTGGCGGAAAAAGGCGGCGTAGCCGGAATCAATTTTGCGCCGTATTTTGTGGATCCGAAAGAAAAGGATCCGGTTTGCAGCATAGAACTGCTTATTGAGCATATCCGGCATTTTATCCGCGTCGGCGGAGAGGAATGCGTGGGAATCGGCACAGATTTTGACGGCATGGAAGGAAACCTGGAAATAGACGGCTGCGAAAAGATGCCGATGCTGTTTGAAAGAATGGCCGACGCCGGTATTTCGCCGCGTATGATTGATAAAATAGCCTGCGGAAATGTGGCCAGGGTGATTTGGGATGTGATGTGACGACAGAAAAATCCCGCTTTGCGGGATTTTTCTTATTCATAATAACAGTATTTTTTACGGGGCATAAATTTTATTATTTCACTTTCCGGGAAAATTTTTCTTCGCAGTATTTGCAGCGATAGATCTCCTTTTCCGGGTTCGTCAGTATAAAGACCTGATCGAGTTCCTGTTCAATGGAAGTGATGCAGCGCGGGTTTTTGCAGCGGACGATATTTTTGATTTCTTTCGGGAGCTGCAGCCTTTTCTTTTCTACAATCTCTGCGCCTTTGATAATATTCACCGTGATGTTATGGTCGATGAAACCAAGAATATCCAGATCTAACATATCGATCGGACATTCCACTTTGATTATGTCTTTTTTTCCCATCTTGTTACTGCGAGCGTTTTTGATAATCGCCACGCAGCAATCGAGTTTGTCCAGATTCAGGTTATTGTAGATTTCCATGCCCATTCCTGCCTGGATGTGGTCAAATACGAATCCTTCCTGTAATGCGCCTACATTCAACATAGTTTTCCCGCCTCCTTTAAAAGTGTGAGGATCAGCGCCATGCGGACGTATACTCCGTACTGCGCCTGTTTAAAGTAAACTGCGCGAGGGTCGTCGTCGATTTCGATCGAAATCTCATTAACCCGTGGCAGCGGGTGGAGAATCAGCATGTCCTCTTTTGCCAGCTTCAGTTTTTTCGCATTTAAAATGTAGAAATCTTTCATGCGGACGTAATCTTCTTCATTGAAGAAACGTTCCTTTTGTACACGGGTCATATATAAAATATCTAGAGATGGAATGGCGTCTTCTAACCGCACCATTTCGCGGAATTCAATATTGTTTTCTAAAAGTACATCGTTACGGATATAATCAGGCACGCGGAGTTCTTCCGGTGAAATCAGTACAAATTTAACATTTTGATAACGGATCAGAGCATGGATCAGAGAATGGACCGTCCGTCCAAATTTTAAATCGCCGCACAAACCGATCGTCAGAGAATCCAGCCGGCCTTTTAAGGAACGGATCGTGAGTAAGTCCGTCAGAGTTTGCGTCGGGTGCTGATGTCCGCCGTCGCCGGCATTGATAACCGGAATCAGGGATTTGGAAGAAGCAACGAGCGCAGCGCCCTCTTTTGGATGGCGGATGGCACAGATATCTGCATAACAGGAAATGACGCGGATCGTATCCGAAACGCTTTCCCCTTTTGTCGCAGAACTCGAAGCGGCGTCGGAAAAACCTAATACGCTGCCACCCAGGTTCAGCATGGCGGCCTCAAAACTCAAACGCGTTCTTGTACTCGGTTCATAAAAACAGGTCGCCAGTTTTTTTCCCTCGCAGGCATGGACGTATTTTTCAGGATTTTGTTCAATATCATTTGCCAGATCTAACAACTCGTCCAGTTTTTCAACAGAAAAATCCAGTGGGCTGATTAAATGTTGCATAGTCTACCTCCTTATACTATAAAATGGGAGTGTGGTGCGTTTCGTTCAAAAAAGGCACCCTGTTTATTCTATAATAACCGGGAGAAAATGGCAAGATGCCAGATGATGTTGTTTACGATTCGTTTGAAAAACAATAGTGCATATGTTACTATTAAGTGGATATAATTTGTAAGAATTTAGAATCAGATAAGGGTTAAAACGGTTTAAACTTTTGAAAATATATGAGGGGTATATGTGTTGGAAAGGAGATAGAAATGAATATAAGGTGGACGCTCCATGTTGAAAATTTTGCAAAAATAAAAAGTGCAGACGTTACGATTGCACCATTGATGTGCTTTGTAGGCGATAATAATAGCGGGAAAAGTTATTTGATGAGTGTATTATGGGGAATATTAACATTAGGGAAAGATATTTTTCCGAAAAATCTTTCTGAAGCAAAAGTTTATAAACAGTGTGAAATCTGGTTGAAAGAACATATCAATACAGAAATCGAATTATCTGAGTTTGATATGGAGCTATATATAAATTGGTTTAATGAATTACTGAATACTCACAAAAAATCATTAATCAGAAAGATTTTTAATTATGACGTTGAAATTGAAAAAATAAAAATTACTGATTATGTGCGAACCAAACCGATTAAGATTATTTGGGAAAAAGCAGGTTCCAGATATTCTGTAACGGGTAATTATATTAAATTTCCGGAAATAGATTCATTTAACAGAGATGAATTACTTCGAATGAATGCGTATATTTGTTGGAACTTGTTAATGGAAGGCATTGCAGCGCCATTATATACGCCAATTGTAAAGGGAAGACGAATAGGTGAGCCGGTTTATCTTCCTGCATCAAGAACGGGATTTATGCTTACGTTTTCTCAGTTGATTGAAAATTCGCTGCAAATAAGCTTTTCACCGGAATTACATGAAAACACCAGTACACTTACACTTCCGTATGTGGATTTTTTACAGTTGATCACAAAGTTTGAAATAAATAAAAAAGACAGCAAAAAATACGCAGGGATTATTGAATATATTGAAAAAAATATGACAAAAGGCAATTTGTCAGTAAAAAAGGATATGTTACCGGTTATCAAATATCGGCCAGAAGGAAGTGAGAAAGAACTTCCGCTGTATGTTGCATCGTCTATTGTATCGGAAATTTCACCGTTGCTGTTGGTCTTGAAATCAGGTATTAATTTTAAAACAATGATTATTGAAGAGCCTGAAGCGCATTTACATCCGGAATTGCAGCAGAAAATGGCTCAATTGATTATTCATATGATGAATCTGGGGATACCGGTATGGATTACTACCCATAGCGACACTATTTTGCAGCACATTAATAATATGATGAAATTGAAAAATCACATACGAAGCAATGAACTGCAGCAGGAGTACGGGTATAAAAAGACGGATCTTCTTTGTAAAGAAGATATTCAAATGTATCAGTTTATTGCAGAAGATTGTGGGAAAACAAGATTGATATCTTTAGAGGCAACAAAATACGGATTTATTGTTCCGACTTTTAATAATGCCCTTGAAAAAATACTTGAGGAAGTATACGCATTCCAGGAGGACTGATTAATGATGGAAGAACGAGTACAATATGGGATTGATAATTTTCTGGAAGAAAATTTTTTCCTTTCACCCGATGTTTCCTATTGCCTGGAAGAAAAAAGTGAATCAGGTAGAAGTGAGCAGCAGGTAGATATAAAAGGTGACAACCTGTGTAGTGAAGACTATGATCGTAAGGGAAAGTGCAATTTTCTTAAAAGAGAAGTCCGTTTAAATTAAAGAAAAGCGTAGATCATGTTTTGCTTCAAAAAAAAGAAAAGAAGTGGATATTACATCTTATTGAGATGAAAAGTAAAGTTGATGATAAAAAATGGATTGAAATAAAACAAAAAATACGGGCCAGTTATTTTAATATTTGTGCTTTAGAAAAAGTATTGGGAATATATATTGATGAAGTCAGGGCATATACAACGTATGAGAAGACGGGATTTTGCAGTTCAGACAGAAATGCAGATCCTAAAACCTTTGTTGCGCCTTTAGGAAAACCAATGCCGCCATCACCGGCGCATGAGTGGGAAAATAACGTAATTAGTGTGGATATTGGAGAAGTAGTACAGTTTCAGCATCATGCGGTTAGGATGCAAAGAACAGAAGATGGAATCAGACTAACAGGAAAATTGAGTATTGGCTGATAATGTAATTTTTGACGTATTCCTTTGCCCGTGAAAAGCTATAGTGCATCTTGTAAAATCCCACCTGCTGACGTATAATGAAATATATTTGTGATTTGCCAGGAAAGAAAATATAGCGGGAAGAGGGAAAAACATGAAATTAGGCAGGATGTTGGAACGGTTGGAATATCGGATACAAAATGAAGATAAAGATTCAGAGATCACAAGCCTGGTGTACGATTCGAGAAAATTGGAGCCAGGCTGCCTGTTTGTCTGTATCAAAGGCGCGGCGGTAGACGGCCATATTTTTGCAAAAGAGGCGGTGGAAAAAGGGGCAAAAGCGATTGTGGTGCAGGAGGAACCGGAAATTGATATTCCGCAGTCCGTAACGCTGATCCGGGTAGAAGATACCAGGTATGCGCTGGCGTTGTTGTCGGCGGCATGGTTCGGGCATCCGGCGGAGCGGCTGAAAGTAATCGGAGTGACCGGAACCAAAGGAAAAACGACCACTACCTATATGGTAAAATCTATTCTGGAAAGCGCCGGATATCGGGTAGGATTGATTGGGACGATCGAAGCAGTGATCGGTGAGAAAAAAATTCCGGCAAAAAATACGACGCCGGAATCTTATGTGATCCAGCAGTATTTCCGGGAGATGTTAGACGCCGGGTGCGACGCCTGCGTGATGGAAGTATCTTCGCAGGGCCTGATGATGCACCGGACTTCTGGATTTTTGTTTGAGATCGGGATTTTTACCAATATCGAACCGGATCATATCGGGCCGAACGAACATGCGAGTTTTGAAGAGTATCTGGCATGTAAGGGAATGTTGTTCCGCCAATGCCGGACCGGAATTGTAAACTGTGACGATGTTCATTATAAAGACGTTATCAAAGACCATACGTGTACGATAGAAACCTACGGGTTTTCCCCGCAGGCAGATTTGTATGCGGCAAATACAAAGCTGATTCACAGGCCGGGATATCTGGGCGTGCAGTATGAGGTGAAAGGCCTGGCGGATTTCGCGGTGGAGATCGACGTTCCGGGAAAATTCAGCGTATACAATTCGCTGACTGCGATCGCGATCTGCCGCCATTTTAATGTGTCGGCGGAAGATATGAAAAAAGCCTTAAAAGAAGCGAAAGTGAAAGGCCGGATTGAGATGGTCAAAGTGTCGGATAATTTTTCCCTGATGATCGATTACGCCCATAATGCGATGAGCCTGGAAAGCCTGCTTACGACGCTGAGAGAATATGAGCCGGGCAGGATCGTATGCCTGTTTGGCTGCGGGGGCAACCGTTCCCGTATGCGCCGTTATGAAATGGGGGAAGTATCCGGCAGGCTGGCGGATTTGTCCGTGATCACCTCGGATAACCCGCGGGACGAAGATCCGCAGGCGATTATTGACGATATTAAAGTCGGGATTGCAAAAACAAACGGAGAATACGTGGAAATCGTTGACCGGAAAGAAGCGATCCGTTACGCCATTCTGCACGGGAAACCGGGCGACGTCATTGTACTCGCCGGTAAAGGGCATGAAGATTATCAGGAAATCAAAGGCGTCAAATATCCGATGGATGAAAGGGATCTGATTGCGGATGTTTTGAAAGAGGAACAACTGAGCGTAAAATGAGCGGGAAAGAAGAGAAAGAGAACACAGGCTATGGCGCTGTATGCAAATATTATCATAGACATTTCTTTGGAAAAACTGGATAAGACGTTCCAGTATCTGGTGCCGGAAGACATGCAGGATAAATTGTCGGAAGGGATGCGCGTAAACGTACCGTTCGGCAAAGGAAACCGGCAGGTGAAAGGTTATGTACTGGAACTTACGGAAACGCTGGAATTTGAAGTGAGCCGTATCAAGCCGATTACGTCTGTCGTTACGGAAGAAGTCGCCGTCGAATCGCAGATGATTGCGCTTGCGGCGTGGATTCGCAGGCAATACGGCGGGACGATGAATCAGGCGTTAAAAACCGTGCTTCCGGTCAGGGCAAAATTAAAACAGCGCACGGAGCGTACGGTTAAGCTTTGTTTAAATGAAGCCAAAACAAAAAAACAATTGGAAGAATACAAACGGAAGCATTATACCGCAAGATACCGCTTACTGAGCGCATTGGCGGAATACGGGGAACTGGATTACCGTCTGATTACTGCAAAACTGAATATCAATATGTCCGTCATAAAGGCGATGGAGCAGAAAAATATCGTGGAAGTGATGGAAACGGCGAGTTACCGCAATCCGGTGGAAACCATGCTGCATGCAGGGCAGCCGCACTGGAGTACGCGCCATTCGCTCAATGAGATGCAAATGCAGGCGGCGGAGGAGATCTGGAAAGAACGGCTTGCGCCGCATCCGCGCCCCTGTCTTTTGCACGGTGTGACCGGCAGTGGGAAGACGGAAGTATATATGGAACTGATCGCCCGTGTGTTAAAAGAGGGCAGGCAGGCGATCGTTTTGATTCCCGAAATTGCGTTGACATTCCAGACGGTCATGCGTTTTTACCATCGTTTCGGCAGCCGGATTTCGATTATGAATTCAAAAATGTCGGCCGGGGAACGCTATGACCAGTATCTTCGCGCGCAAAAAAGTGAAATTTCGGTTATGGTAGGGCCGCGTTCGGCTCTGTTTACGCCGTTTACCAATTTGGGTATCATTATTATTGACGAAGAGCATGAAAGCAGTTATAAAAGCGAAACGACGCCGAAATATCACGCCAGGGAAACCGCGGGAAAAATAGCCGCGATGAATCATGCGTTACTTGTGCTCGGTTCGGCTACGCCGTCATTGGAAAGCTACTACAGGACAAAAACAAAAGAATACCGCCTATTTACAATTTCCAAACGGGTGGCGGCAAGGTCGCTGCCAAAGGTGCAGGTTGTGGATTTGCGGGAGGAATTAAAGTCGGGCAACCGTTCCGTTTTTAGTGTGGCATTGCAGCAGCAGATCGAAAAAACGCTTTTGCGAAACGAGCAGGTGATGCTCTTTTTGAACCGGCGCGGCGTAGCCGGTTTTGTGTCCTGCCGAAGCTGCGGTTCGGTCATAAAATGCCCGCATTGCGACGTGTCGCTCAGCCAGCACGGACAAGGGAGGCTGGTCTGCCATTATTGCGGCTTTGAAACGGTGATGCCGTCGGCCTGCCCTCAGTGTGGCTCGAAGTATATCGGCGGTTTCCGGGCCGGAACGGAAAAAATCGAACAGGAAATTAAAAAAATGTATCCGTCGGCGCGCGTTTTGCGAATGGACGCCGATACGACGAGAAAAAAAGACGGATATGAACAGTTGCTGTCCACATTTGCCAATCATGAAGCCGATATTCTGATCGGGACGCAGATGATCGTAAAAGGGCATGATTTTCCGGATGTGACGCTGGTCGGTATTTTGTCCGCAGATATGTCGCTGCATATCAGTGATTACCGGGCGGCGGAAAGGACTTTCCAGCTGCTGACGCAGGCAGCGGGCCGGGCCGGCAGAGGAGAGAAGAGAGGAACCGTCGTGATTCAGGCTTACCAGCCGGAGCACTACAGTATCATAACGGCCGGAAATCAGGATTACACCGGGTTTTACGAGCAGGAAATGATATATCGTGAAATAGCGGCATATCCGCCGGTGTGTAATCTGATGCAGATTTTTCTGGCGTCGGCTTCTTTGGAAAGTTTGCAGGCGGCCGCAAAGCTTGTGAAAGAAAAAATCTGTCAGTCGAATGAAAGAGTAATAAAAGAGAGTGTCCGTCAGTCAAACGAAAGAATAATAAAGGAAAGCGCCCGTCATAAAATAGATGATTTGAAAATAATAGGTCCGGCGGACGCCGTGATTTCAAAAATAAATGATATTTACCGCAAAGTAATTTATCTAAAGCATATGGATTACGGTTTTTTAGTTGCGGTAAAAGACGAATTGGAAGAGTATACAAAAAAGCATATGGATTTTCGGAATATTGTGGTACAATATGATTTTAACCCGATCAATCCAATTTAACATATCTGACAAAAACGGGAAAATATATTTTACAGGTATTTCTTTAAACACAGGAGGGAAAGAAAGTGGCACTTAGGGAAATCAGAGTATTAGGGGATGAGATACTGAAAAAAACATGTCGTGAAGTAAAAGAAATGACTCCGCGGATGAAAGAACTGGTAAATGATATGCTGGATACGATGTATGAAGCAAACGGCGTCGGGCTGGCGGCTCCGCAGGTCGGCATTTTACGCCGGATTGTGGTGATAGACATCAGCGAAGAACAAAACGAGCCGTTGATTATGATAAATCCGAGGCTTCTGGAAACAGAAGGGGAGCAGACCGGCGACGAGGGATGCTTAAGCCTGCCGGGGAAAGCAGGGGAAGTAACCCGGCCGAATTATGTAAAAGCGATTGCTTATGATACCGATATGAAAGAATTTGAAGTAGAAGGAACGGAATTGCTGGCCAGGGCGATCTGCCACGAACTGGATCATCTGGACGGGCATATGTATGTAGAAAAAGTAAACGGCCCGATCCATGACGTCAATAACGAGGAGGACGAGCAGGAATAGGCAGGGATTCGTTCGCTTTCATCGGCAGGCTCATGAGGTTGTGAGCCTGCCGTTATCTTTTATAACAATTTTAGTACGGTCTGAGGCGTCGTATTTGCCTGAGCCATGACAGCCAGATTTGCCTGTTCCAGAATTTGACAGCATGAAAACGCTACCATTTCATCCGCTATGTCGGCATCTGAAATTCTGCTTTCGGAGGCCGATACGTTCTCACTGGTAATGGCGTTGGCGGCATACAGATGATCGAGTGCATTCTGATAACTGCCGTAGCGGCTTCTTTGCTGAGAAACGTAATTGATCGCCTGATCGCACACGGAGAGTACCTTTTCCGCGGCGCTGTGGCTCGACACATCTAAAACTATGTTTTTGCCAAAAACCGCTGTGGTGCGCATATCGGCATAATCAAGTCGAAAGCTGTTTCCGCTGTATGCGCCTACCTGCAGGCGGATGATGCTGTTTTTGACCGTCGGAGATCCGCCGCCTGTACCATTGCCTGCACCACCGCCCGATGGCGGTGCGTTTCCGCCTGTCTGTCCATCCAGTTTAAGAAACCATGCGTCAAGGTTTCCTTTGTTTTTGCCTGCGAGATCTTCGTCGTTGGATCTGCTGTTGCCGGCGAGCAGGATATCTCCATCTCCGCTTTCAAAGATGAAGTTGAAAGAATCGTCCCCGCTTCCGCCATGTACTTCATCCCAAATAATTTCACCGGAGTCTTTGTCAATCATAAATACCCATGCATTATCCCCGGAATACCCGGCCTTTTGAGTTACGTCTTCATCCATTGCGCCTACTCTTCCGGCAATAACAAAACCATTTTCTGTTTCCACAACGCAGCTGCCGGCATCGTCTTTGCTGCTTCCATATGATTTACTCCAGACAGGAGTCAGGTTTTTATCCAGTTTCATGACCCAGATATTTTTGCCACGTGTTTCGTCCGTCGAAGGCGCGTCTGTTCCGACAGTATCCGTAATTCCGGCCGTTCCGACTACGATATACTCTCCGGCAGAGGTTTCTATAATCTGACTGATATTTTCTCCGCTGTTGTGATATACACCGGGAGCCGGGGAATCCCCGAACCGCAATACTTTCTCGGCATTCCCGTCCTTATCAAATTTCGTAATAAAGGCGCTGTGGCTGCCGTCCCCGATAATATCTGTCGGAAGCTTGTGGCTGCTGCCATCGTTGTTGCTCTGCGTAAAATCCCACGAGAGCGTATAGTTTCCGCCGATGTATCCGCCGTCTGATGTGGAATAGAGCCGGGAGATTTGTTCGTTTCCGCTGCCGCCGACCCGATACGCCTTTTTCTCAAAAGCGTCATAGTTATCGTTCGGGTTGACCGAAGGGTCGATGACCATCATAATGGTGTCACGGCCTCCCAGTTCCGTTCCGCCTAAAGGATTACCTCTTCCGTCCTTGATGTCGTTTCCGTCAAATGATTGAACGGAGAGAAAGACATGACCGCTGCCATCCTGCATGAGAAATGCATTATTAATGTTGTTATCTGTGCCGGCACATTGAAACTGATACGTCCATGCAATATTTCCGTTTGTATCCAACTTTGTCAGAAGAGGCTTTCCGTTGCTGTTTCCTGCTGCCAGATATCCGCCGTCTGCCGTAGGAGCGATGGAATAAAAGGTTTCTCTGCCGGCCGTATTTACCGTTGTTGTCCAAAGAACTTCACCGTCCGTCCCGACCTTGGTAATCCATCCGCTTTGTTTCCCCGGTGCGGAACCGGAGCCGTCCAAATCCAGGTCAGTGCTGTTAGTGCTTCCGCAGAAAACGAGGGTGCCGTCGGGATTGCAGATGGCGCTGCCCATAAAATCATTTCCGGAACCGCCATAAGTAGCGCGGTCCGAGAGTATATCAGAAATGGCGCCGTCTATCACGAATCCCGTGCCGCCCGTGCCGCTTCCGCTCAATGCTGCCCCGGTAGTTTCTCCGCATAGCATATGATGTCCGTTAAAAGAAGTGCAGTATGCAATTTTGTTAATTTCTACAGAGAGGGCGTCGATCTCAAGCTGGATTGCCATGCGGTCCCCTGCTGTATTTGTATCATTCGCCGCCTGAACAGACAACTCGCGAATCCGTTGGAGAATGTCGTGTACTTCCTGCATTCCGCTTTCACCAACCTGAACAAAATTGATACCGTCCTGTATATTCTCATTTGCCTGATTTAAACCGCGGATCTGCGCGCGCATTTTCTGTGAGATAGAAAGCCCGGCCGCGTCGTCTGCCGCACGGTTGATGCGGTAGCCGCTGGAAAGACGCTCGGATGTCCTGGCTTTATTGGCGGCGATACTCTTTGATTGGCCGGAAGCTTCCATACTTGCCAGATTATGTTGAATAATCATTGCATTTACTCCTTTTAGATTCTTTTGCTATAGGTGTACCTTTTGATGGTTCTCTCACTGCCTCTTTATTTTATTATAACAAAAAAACAAGGGAAATCAATAAATTGACATACCATTATCAGAAGTTGGCAGTATCAGAAAACCTGATTTCATAGATTTTTTCGTCAGTCCTATACAAAATATAACAATTGCCTGCTTCATCAAATGGATTTTCTTCCGCTTACAAAAATGTTGCTGGAACATTCTGCCGTCCGAAACCATGCAGTAAATGTTCCAATAATATTTTTTATATTGCCAACTTTTAGAAATTATGAATAAAGCTGTTCCGTAAGAAATCGGTCAGACTGCCAGCGGCTTCCCCACCCCATGAAAAGAATTTTTGATATTGTATTTTGAGTATAGTATCTATATAATGACAAGTAGTGCAGATGCTGGCACATAATAATACAGGCAATAAAAAATGTATGGGGAGGGTGAGAAAGTTGCAGAGAATTGAGATTAAATATTTAGGCCCTGTAAAAGAAATAGATATGGAAATAAAAGATTTTAATTTGCTGATAGGCGAACAGGCAACTGGAAAAAGTACTGTGGCAAAGGCAATATATTTTTTCAGAATGATTAAAGTAACACTGACAGAGTATCTTTGCCAGATATATGACAATGCTCTTTATAATGGAAATGATATTAGCCATGGATTTAATAAAGTATTAAAGAAAGAACTGAAATCAATTTTTATTTCACTATTTGGTTTTAGTTGGGATTTGGATCAGCGTTTGTATTTGAAATATGAATACACAGACGGTATTTGGATTGATGTGAAATTGAATGGAACAGCTAAAAGATATATAAGTGTCAGATATTCTGCAAAACTGACACATGAGATAAAATTATTAGAAGAAGAAGCATTGAAATTGCACAAGCAAAAACAAAATACAAATACCAGCCTTGCCTATGCAAGTAAAGAACGATTACGTAACTATGATAATTTCAAAAATAATATTAACAGAATTTTTGATGATTATAAAGAAACATATTATATTCCGGCAGGAAGAAGTATGATTACATTATTAGTAAATAATCGTTCTCTGATTGAAAACGAGAATCTGGATTTAATAACACGTGAATTTATGCGGATTATTGATAATATTCATGGCGCATTTAGTGACGGGATCCGAAATGTCCATAAACGGTATCCGGATGGAGAAAGAAAGTTTGATGTCAGAAAAACATCAGAAATGTTAATTGCTGATTTAAAAGGCGATTACCAATATAATGCAGGTAAAGAATATATTGTGATGCAGGATGAGGAAATCCAAAAAGAAAAAATACCAATTAACTTTGCATCATCAGGCCAGCAGGAAGTGTTGTGGTTATTGAATCAATTATATATTTTGATGCTTAAAAAGGAAGAAGCCTTTGTAATTATAGAGGAACCGGAGGCTCATTTATATCCGGATTTACAGAATAGGGTGGTAGAATTTATTGCATATTTTGCAAACATTAATAATAGCGCTGTTCTGATTACCACACACAGTCCATATATTTTGACATCTGTCAATGTATTGTATTGTGCCGGAAAGGCAATTCAGGAATCACCTGATTTGATTAAAAAGGTGTATGATATAGTAGGAAATGGATGTGAGATTGTTCCGGAAAAAGTTACAGCATTTAAAATTAATAAAGATATAACCGTACAAAACTTAAAAAATTACGAATTTGAAGAAATTAATACGGAAATGATCGATGAGGTTTCAGATGATATAAATAGAAAATATGTGGAATTATTTTACTTATTATCTGAAAAGGAACAGCAGGGAGAAATGTAAATGAGTAAAAAAGAAAAACATAAAACGGCGGCTTCTAATTCTTTATATTCCTTGCCTTTTGAAGAATATAATGCTGCATTTGAGCGTTTGGCTTACGGTGAAAAGAGAATTCTTGAAGATATAAAATCGGATAAAAATTCTTTTATGCCCATAGAGGTCACTGACGATCAGGTATTTTTAACAGAGCCTGATCAAAAATTAATTCCGGATATTCAAGATCAGCAAAAATGTGATTTTCTGATATATTGCCCAGGGAAACTACAGTCATGTTTTATCGAACTTAAAGGGGAGAATATTTCAGGCGAAAAAAAGTATAATCCATATGACCAAATCGGTGATACAATAGATTTTTTGAAAAATAATGAGAAATTAAAAGGTTTAGTTAATCAAAAAATGGAAAAGCATGCGTTTATTGTTTCGCCAGGCCGGCAAAAAATTCCCAAAAACATAGAATCTGGGGAAAGATTTCTTTGGCAAAAGCTGGTACAAAAGAATATGAAGAAAAAGAATATAAGGGATCTTATTCACTATGTGAAAGTGACAAAGTCAGATCGATATAGTAATAATAAACAAATAATCTGTTCCCCAAAATCACCTGTAAAAATTCCTTTTGTGGTATAGTAGAGTCAAAAGAAAAGATTATAACTTATAGTTTCGAATGTGATATTATGGAAAATAAAGGAGATACGGATCTAAATGAAAATAATATTTATGGGAACGCCGGATTTTTCGGTAGGGACATTGAAAGCGTTAATAGAAGCGGGACATGAGGTCACGCTCGTAGTGACGCAGCCGGATAAGCCGAAAGGCAGAGGAAACGTCATGCAGTGTTCGCCGGTCAAGGAAGCGGCTCTGGAATATGGCCTGCCTGTTTATCAGCCGAAAAAAATACGGGAACCGGAATGTATAGATTTCCTGAAAGGATATGAAGCGGATATTATCGTCGTAATTGCGTTCGGCCAGATACTTCCGAAAGAAATACTGGAAATGCCAAAGTATGGCTGCGTCAACGTACATGCGTCCCTTTTGCCAAAATACCGCGGCGCGGCGCCGATTCAGTGGGCGGTCATTAATGGGGAGGAAACGACCGGTGTTACGACAATGAAAATGGACGAAGGGCTGGACACCGGAGATATGATTCTGTCGGTAGAAGTACCTGTAGATAGAAAAGAAACCGGAGGCAGCCTGTTTGAAAAACTGGAAAAAGCCGGGGCAAACCTATGTGTGGAAACGCTTGCGGCAATCGAAACCGGAACCGCCGTATATACGCCGCAGAACCACGAGCAGGCGACGATGACGCGGATCATACACAAAAAACTGGGATTCATCGATTTTAAAAAATCAGCAATAGAAATTGAGCGCATGATTCGGGGGTTAAATCCGTGGCCAAGTGCTTATACTAAGTTAAACGGGAAAATTTTAAAAATCTGGGAAGCGGACGTAATCATGTCCGGAGGCGATAACCGGCCGGACACAGGTACCGTGGTTTTTTCCGGACCGGAGGGCATCGGCATACAGACCGGCCAGGGAATACTGGTATTAAAAGAGATTCAGCTGGAAGGCAGAAAGAGAATGAGTGCAGAGGCATTTCTGCGCGGCGCAAAAGTACCGATGGGAACAAAATTTTCCTGATATTATCCCGACAGGAATAGAAAGAAAGCAGGTAAGTATATTAAGAAAGTGAGTAAGAAAAAAGTATGTAAAGAAGAAAATATGTAAGGAAGAAGGGAACAGTATGCTTGGTGGATTTTATTATTGGTGGGATCCCACTTATTTTTTGGTAATCATCGGAGCGATTATCTGTCTGGCGGCGTCGGCCAGGATGAACGCTACGTATAACCGCTTTTCGCGGGTTCGGAGCAGGAGCAGTATGACGGGAGCCCAGGCGGCGGAGCGTATTTTGCATGCGGCCGGTATTAACGACGTAAAAATTCAGCATGTATCCGGCAATTTGACCGACCATTATAATCCGAAAAATAAAACATTGAATTTGTCGGATAACGTCTATGGTTCGGCGTCGGTAGCGGCCGTCGGAGTGGCGGCGCACGAATGTGGCCATGCGATTCAGCATGATAAAGGTTATGCGCCGCTAAAACTGCGCGGAACGCTTGTCCCGGCGGCAAATATCGGCTCGACGCTTGCCTGGCCGTTAATTATCATCGGACTTTTGTTCAGCGCAAGGACCGGTATGGTGATTGTGGAAATCGGAATTATCCTGTTTTCCCTTGCTGTTCTGTTTCAGCTGGTAACGCTTCCGGTGGAATTTAACGCATCCGGGCGTGCGCTGGCGATGCTGGATTCCAATGGAATATTGGGGGATGAAGAGTTAAAACAGACCCGTAAAGTGTTAAAAGCGGCGGCTCTCACTTACGTGGCAGGGACAGCGGCGGCTATCCTGCAGCTTTTACGAATCGTGCTGTTGTTCGGAGGAAGAAGCCGTGATTAAAAAGCGGAGATTTACGGGCTGTACTGCCGTTTGGAGGAAGAAGCCGTGATGAAAGAAAATATAAGGGCAATTTCGCTGGAACTTTTGCTGGAAATTATGGAGCAGGGCGCTTTTTCCCATTCTCTTTTAAATGATGCCCTCGAAAAGTACGGATATTTGCCGGAACAGGAGCGCGCGTTTTTGATGCGTCTTACCAAAGGAACGGTGGAACGGGCGATAGAATTGGATTATCTGATTGACGCCGTTTCCAAAACAAAGACGGTAAAAATGAAACCGCCGATACGTAATATTTTACGTATGGGTGTCTATCAGTTGAAATATATGGATTCCGTACCGGATTCCGCCGCCTGCAACGAGGCTGTGAGGCTGGCGGTAAAAAAAGGATTTGCCGGATTAAAAGGATTTGTAAACGGCGTCATGCGCACGCTGGCGCGCGAACGGGACCGCATCGCATATCCTGACCGGAAAAAAGAGCCGCAAAGATGGCTGTCCGTCACGTATTCTCTGCCGGAATGGCTGGTCGGGAAGTGGTGTACGGATTACGGAAAAGATCGGACCGAACGGATGGCGGCTGCATTTCTGGAGCCTCATCCGACGGCAATCCGCGTGAATACCAGATTGATTTCTCCGGAAGAACTGGCAGAAAGGCTGTCAAAGCGCGGAATTACGGCGGAAACCGTAAAATTGCCGGCCGGAAGTCTGATCAATACTGCGCTTTTTATCAAAGGGTATGATACGATCGCAGGAATACCGGAATTTCAGCAGGGACTTTTTTATGTGCAGGATCTGACGTCGCAGATGATTGCGCCTCTGCTTTCACCAAAACCAGGAGCGCATATTATGGATGTGTGCGCGGCGCCCGGAGGAAAGGCGCTGCATGCGGCGGAACTGACAGGGATAGACGGAAAAGTCATAGCCAGGGATTTGACGCGTCAGAAAACGGAACTGATCGAGGAGAATGTTGCCCGGACAAAAGCGGATAATGTCCTGGTACAGTGTCAGGACGCCGCCGTTCTGGACCGGGAAAAGATCGCGTGGGCGGACGGAGTGATCGCCGACCTGCCATGTTCGGGCCTGGGCGTGCTGGGGCGGAAAGCGGATATTAAATATAAGGCGACGGCGCAAAGCCTGGAAGAACTTGCGAAACTGCAAAGGCAGATACTGGACACGGTCTGGCAGTACGTAAAACCGGGCGGCAGGCTGATTTACAGTACCTGCACGGTGTGCCGCACGGAAAACGAAGAAAATGCAGACTGGTTTTTGCGGACGCATCCGGAGTTTCAGCTGCTGGAAATGCGGCAGATGTTTCCGGAAGCCGGGGTCTGCGACGGTTTTTTTTATGCGTTGTTTGAAAGAAATATGTAATACAATGAGCGCAAGAGAGAAGAATACGCTTGCGTATTCGGCGAACAGCGAATGTTGACCATAAATTGAAGATTCATGGTATTATGGTTTGGGGTGTCAAAAAGGTATTACATAAACCGGAACTGGTAGATGGCACAAGTAAAATCCGACGTTGCCTTTGTGCAGGAAAATGAGATTTTCTTAGCATCCTGTTCGTTTTTAGCAATTTCGGGATAAGGATGTCCCGAAAAGCCCTTGCTGAGCAAGGAGGCGAATCAAGGGCGATTGCGTGAATTGCCGGAAACAAATCAGGATGGTTAGAAAATCCATTTGACGAAACAGGCAAGACGGGTTTACTTGCGTCATTTACCAGCCCAATATTATATAACGCCTTTTTGCCCCAAAAGCATGATATCATCTGAAAGAAGGCGGAATACATATGGTGGATATAAAATCCCTGACTAACACCCAACTAGAGCGGTTTGTCACGGAACTCGGAGAGAAAAAATTTCATGCGGGCCAGCTTTTTGAATGGATGCACGGGAAGCGGGCGGTCAGCTTTCAGGAAATGACGAATTTGTCGAAAAAATTTCGGGAGCAGCTGGAACAACAAGCGTACCTTACCGTTTTGGAACAGGCTGCCGTGCAGGTGTCAAAGCAGGACGGGACGAGGAAATATCTGTTCCGCTTAAGCGACGGAAACGTGATCGAAAGCGTATGCATGAAATATCAATACGGAAATTCCGTCTGCATTTCTTCACAGGCCGGATGCCGGATGGGATGTACGTTTTGTGCTTCCGCGGACGGCGGGCTGGCGCGAAACCTGACGGCTGCGGAGATGGCGGAGCAGGTGTACCGTATCGGGGAAGACATCGGAGAGCGGATTTCCCATATTGTAGTGATGGGAACGGGAGAACCGTTGGATAATTATGAAAATTTACTGCAGTTTCTGCGTATTATAAATGATAAGAAAGGCGCGAATATCAGCCACAGGAATATTACGGTTTCCACTTGCGGGCTGGTGCCGCAGATCCGGCGTCTGGCGGAAGAAAAACTGCAGATTACGCTTGCGTTATCCCTGCATGCGCCGATTCAGGAAAAAAGGGAAGCGTTGATGCCGGTCGCCAAAGTGTGGCCGCTGCCGGAAGTGATGGAGGCCTGCCGGGATTATTTTGAAATTACGGGGCGCAGGATTTCTTTTGAATACAGTCTGATCCATGGAAAAAACGATACGAAAGAAGACTGCAGAGCGCTGGCCGAACTGGTCAAAGGCATGAACTGCCACATTAATCTGATTCCGGTCAATCCGGTAAAAGACACTGGTTACCGGCAGCCGGATCGTTCTCATGTGCAAAATTTTAAAAATATGCTTGAAAAAAGTGAGAGAAATGTTACTATTAGAAGAGAAATGGGCAGGGATATTGATGGAGCCTGCGGGCAATTGCGTCAGAGGTATATGAAGACAGGGAATGGAGTGAAACATGAAAGTTAGCAGCATGACGAATATCGGAAGAAACCGGGAAATGAATGAGGATTTTCTTTTTGTGTCAAAAACTCCTGTTGGTAACCTGCCGAATTTATTTATTGTAGCAGACGGAATGGGAGGGCACAACGCCGGGGAATATGCTTCAAGGAGAAGCGTAGAGATCATTACGGACGAATTAATGAGATCTCAGGAGAAATCGCCTGAAAAACTGCTGGAGCAGGCGGTACAGAAAGCAAACAGCGCAATACTGGAAGCCGCGCAGAACGATCCGTCCAAACAGGGAATGGGCACTACGATTGTCGCTTTGTCGCTGATAAAGGAAAAGGCCTGCGTGGCGAATGTCGGCGACAGCAGGCTTTACATTCTGGAGGAAACGATACGGCAGGTTACACAGGATCATTCACTGGTGGCGGAAATGGTTCGGAAAGGAGAACTGGAAAAGTCGCAGGCGAACGATCACCCGGACAAAAACATTATTACGCGGGCAGTTGGGGTTGCCCCGAAATTAAAAGTTGATTATTTTGAGAGGGAACTGCATCTTGGCAGTTATGTGCTGATGTGTTCTGACGGACTTACCAATATGGTAGGGGATGAGGATATTCTGGAAATTGTTAATCGTGCGGATACTTTGGAAGAGGGTACGGAAAAGTTAGTGGAAACAGCAAATGAAAATGGCGGAAAAGACAATATTACAGTTATTTTGATAGAACCATTTAATTGATGAGGTGAAAAGATGTTAACAGAGGGAATTTATTTGGCAGACAGATACGAGGTGGTTGGGAAAATCGGCGCCGGCGGGATGTCTGATGTATATAAAGCAAAAGATCATACGCTCGGCAGGTTTGTAGCAATCAAAGTTTTAAAACAGGAATTTTCAGAAGACGTCAGTTTTGTCACAAAATTCAGAACGGAAGCGCAGTCGGCGGCAGGATTGGAACATCCGAATATCGTCAATATATACGACGTCGGCAGCGAAAACGGAATGCACTACATTGTTATGGAATATGTAGAGGGCATTACTTTAAAAACATATATTGAAAAGAAAGGGCAGCTGACGTTTAAAGAAGCGGTCAGCATTGCCATTCAGGTGGGCAGGGGAATTGAGGCCGCCCATAATAAAAATATTATTCACCGGGATATTAAGCCGCAGAATATTATGATTTCTACGGAAGGGAAAGTGAAAGTAACGGATTTCGGCATCGCGCGCGCCGCTTCGGTCAATACGATCAATTCGGATGTTATGGGATCGGTGCACTATTCCTCGCCGGAACAGGCCAGAAACGGTTTCGTGGACGGTAAGAGCGATATTTATTCTCTCGGTATCGTCATGTACGAAATGGTAACGGGGCGCGTGCCGTTTGACGGGGATACTACCGTTTCAATCGCTATCCAGCATTTGCAGGAGGAAATGGTAAAACCGAGCGCTTACGCGCCGGATCTGCCGATCAGCCTGGAAAAAATTATTTTAAAATGTACACAGAAGAGCACGGAACGCCGTTATGAATCTATGTCAGATCTGCTGATCGACCTGAAAAAAGCTCTGATCAGCCCAAACGAAGATTTCGTGACGATGGTATTGGTAAATCAGGATAAAACGCGCGTGATTACGGACGACGAACTGCGCAAGATCAATGAAGAAAGAGAAATCACGGACGACGACGAAGAGGAATTAGAAGAAGAGTTAGACGAGGAAGAAGAGGAGGAAAACGACGGCATGCTCAATCCGAAGATGGAAAAAGCAGTTACCATTATGGGAATCGTGGCAGCCATTGTCATTGTTATTATCGTCATCTTTTTAGTCGGAAATCTGTTTGGAATATTCAATTTCGGAAAGAAAGATAAAACGGAAAGCGAAGGATCGGATATTGTTGCGGAACAGCAGGATCAGAAAAAAGACGAAAATGAAACCGTCACTATGGTCGATCTGTCAAATAAAACATATGACGAAGCAAAAGCCGCGCTGTCAGATTTGAAACTGGGAATCAGAAAGGACGGCACGGTAGCTTCGGATACAATTGAGGAAGGAAGAGTCGTCGAGCAGAGTGTTCCGTCGGGGCAGGAAGTAGAAGTCAATACGACAATTACGGTAAAACTAAGCAGCGGCGCCAGTGATTTTGCGCTGCCGCAGGTCGTCGGCTATGAGGAAACCGCAGCGATTAAAATACTGGAGGACGCCGGGTTAAAATACAGCCGCGATTATGCGAACAGCGATACCGTACCATCCGGAACCGTAATTTCCTCTTCGCCGGAAGCAGGCACTGCCGTAAAAGAAGGGGATACGATCACGATTATTGTCAGCCAGGGTAAAGCCGCCGTTCAGGTGCCTCAGCTTCTAGATCAGACACAGGACAAAGTACAGCAGCTTCTGGCTGCCGCCGGCCTGAATATCGGTTCGGTCACTACCGCCCATTCGGATACGGTACCGGAAGGGTACGTGATTTCACAGGATATCGTAGCCGGTAAATATGTGGATGCCGGAACCGCCGTATCCATTGTAGTCAGCATCGGTCCGGAAATACCGACTTACTCATTCTCCACAAAGATTACGGCGCCTGCGGATTCGGATATCCCGGTAGTGGCGGCGTCGATCCAGCTTCTGGACGCGCAGGGGAACGTAATTGATTCCTGGGATAATGTAGACATCGCTCAGTTTGGGTCCGATGGTTATACCATTTCGGTAACCGGAATTACCGGAAGTTCTACCGGTACCGTTTATATCGAATGGCAGTTAGAGGACGGAAGCGTTTCCGATCAGGAAGCGGCCGTTACGTTTACGAAAGAGTAGCGTGTTTATGCAGGGGAGAATCATTAAAGGAATTGCCGGCTTTTATTACGTTCATGTAATAAAGGCCGGTGTTTATGAATGTAAGGCAAAGGGCATTTTCCGGAAAGAAAAAATAAAACCGCTGGTAGGCGATTACGTGGACATTCATGTGATCAGCGAAGAAGAAAAAACCGGAAATATCGACGCGATTCTGCCAAGGCGGAATGAATTGCTGCGTCCGGCGGTTGCGAACGTCGATATGGCGTTAATCATTTTTGCAGCGTCAAAACCGAAAGTGAATTTTAATCTGTTGTCGCGTTATCTGGTATGGATGCAGTATGGACAGGTGCCGGTGACGGTATGTTTTAATAAATGCGATCTGGTTACGGAAGAAGAAAAGGAAAAACTGGAACACAGTTTGAAAAATACCGGTTATAAAGTATTATTTGTCAGCGCAAAAGAAAAAGACGGCATAGACAGCCTGCTGGAATACCTGAATGAAAAAACGACGGCGGTTGCAGGGCCTTCCGGTGTCGGGAAATCGACGTTGATCAATTGTATCCAGCCGGAAGCCGTGATGGAAACCGGAGAGATCAGCAAAAAAATTGAGCGGGGAAAACATACGACAAGACATTCCCAGTTGATTCATGTATCAGGGAATACGTTTATCATGGATACGCCGGGATTCAGTTCGATGCAGATTCCGCAGGTCGAAAAAGAGGAACTGGCGGAATTATTCCCTGAATTTGAGAAATGGGAACCGTTGTGCCGGTTTCACGGGTGCAGCCATATCGGAGAAACGGACTGCGGGATCAAGCAGGCTTTGGCCGGCGGGGAAATCAGCGAAGAACGCTATGAGAATTACAAAATGTTATATGAAGAACTGTCCGCAAAGAAAAAGTAAGAGGGAAATGTGAGAAAGAAAAGTGAGGAGGAGGACTATGAGCCACTTATCGCCATCTATACTTTCCGCAGATTTTGCGAAACTGGGAGAACAGATTCTGCAGATTGAAAAAACAGGAGTAAAATATTTACATATCGACGTTATGGATGGAATGTTTGTACCGAACATTTCTTTTGGGGCGCCGATTATCCGGTCGCTCCGGCCACATTCCAATCTTATTTTTGACGTTCATCTGATGGTGGAGGATCCGGACCGTTATATCGATGATTTTGCAGAGGCCGGCGCGGATATCATCACGGTTCATGCGGAAGCCTGCACGCATCTGGACAGGGTTTTGCAGCATATTAAAGATTGCGGCAAGCAGGCCGGTGTGGCGCTGAATCCGGCGACGCCATTGTCCGCGGTCGAATATGTCCTGCCAAAAACGTACCTGGTATTGCTGATGGGCGTAAATCCGGGATTTGGCGGGCAGAAATACATTCCCTACTGTACGGAAAAAATTTGTAATCTGAGAAACATGATCGACAAAAGAAAGTTAAGCACGCTCGTTGCGGTAGACGGCGGGATCAAACGGGACAACCTGAAAGAAGCAGCGGACGCCGGAGCCGATATTCTGGTGGCCGGTTCTGCGGTTTTTAATGGGGATCTGCAGGAAAATATAGAAACTTTGCTGAAAATTATGAAATAAAGTATTTATGACAGAGAGTTTGAAACAAGGATTTGAGTTTGAAATAAGGAATTTAAGTTTGAAACAAGGAATTTGAGTTTGAAATAGGGAATTTTTCAGGATGGGGAAATTTATGAAAACGGCGATCGTGACAGGCGGAACGCCTGACTATAAATTTATCGACAGTTATATGGAAAAAGAACGCTTTGATCTGCTGATCGCGGCGGATTCCGGACTGGAATATTTTTTTCAAAAAGAAAAAACGCCGGATATCATAGTCGGGGATTTTGATTCGGTCACGGAAAGGACCCGCGACTGTTTTCTGCAAAAAAAGGACCTGGAAATCCGGCGTTTTGATCCACATAAAGATTATACGGATACGGAACTGGCGTTTCGGACGGCCATAGAAAAAAAGAGCGACGAGATACACCTCCTGGCGGCGACGGGAACGCGGCTGGACCATATGTTGGGGACGGTGCGGATGCTGGGACTGGCTTTAGAGCAGGGGATTCCAGCCTGCATCGTTGATGCCTGCAACCGCCTGCGCCTCATTAACAGCAAAACGACGCTGCATAAACAGACGCAGTATGGGAAATATGTGTCGCTGATTCCTCTGACAGACGAAGCGAGCGGAATTACCCTGCACGGGTTTGAATACCCGTTGTCTGATTTTACAATGAAAGGATTTCAGGCATTGGGGATCAGCAATGAAATTACAGAGGAAGAAGCAACAGTGGAATTAAAAAGCGGTATTTTGATTCTGGTAGAGGCGAAAGATGGGGAATAGGGATTTAACGGTTCTTTATAAAAGGTTATAAAAGGCTTTCTATGATTTGAATTTTATCATAGAAAGCCTTTTTGTGATGTTTCATGATTCGGATTTGCCGTTCTTTGGAGTTGGTTTATATTGCTCTTCCCCTGATTCGATATAAAGCACAAAATCATTGATTTCTTTTTCTGTCCATCCGGCGGCACGTAATCCTAAAAGCAATCTTGCAACTTCGGTCATATTCATAGTATCACAATCCTTTCTGTTAACCATTATAATCAATAGGTTCTGATATTATTGTAAACGGCATGGTATTTATAGTCAATATATAATCGCCCGGAAGCTATATCCGAAATGATGGATGGTAAACTAAAATCTGAATTACAACCACTAAAAAATGATTTACAAATGGCAAAAGATGAAGTCCGTCAGATAAAGCTATATCAGGAAAATGTAATTTACCAAAAGAAACTAAAATAGTTTGTATATGTCGTCGCCTTATTTTTAATGTAAAAAGCAAAAGCATTTCCATTAACGCTTAAAAATTCAACATCTCCATTATCGACAATAGGATTAATATTGACAGATGCAGACCACTTAATTATGTAAAACAAGCTGTGCCTTGTTACAAGCAGACCGACATTGGCACGCCATCCTTGTACGGTACACATTGATTGGGCGCCCGGAGCAAGATCATATCTTGTTGTAATCAGTCCTTCAAGAATATTTGTCCTGGTATTTAGCCCGCTGATTGCACCAGTTACAGTCCCGCCGTTGATTGCAGAGATGTCCGTAGTCCCCAGCATCTTGTATAGATATCTGATATTTTTAAACATAGTTGAAATCTTTGTCAGAATAGAACCATGCTTTTCCTGGCTTGTTAAAACCGAAACATCCGTCCATTCGTTTGCCGTTGCGGAATCTCCGCTAATAAAAGTTATGGTATTGTTTTGAGTATCGTCTGTTTTATCCAGCTTATTATTCCATGCGTCTTTTTCTGAATCGGTTACGAATCTGTGATTTTCATCCTGGATTATTATATTTGCAGGATGTGTATCCGGATGTGTATAATTGTCGGTAAATCCGCTGTCGTTTACAAGCTGGCTCGTTTTTGTCGGAATCGTTGGTTTGTTTTTGATATAAGCGTCAGATTCGGAGTCCGTTATATCCCAATCTGCCTGTACATTTACTTCGGCGCCAGAGGCGATTCCATTTAATTTGCTTTTTTCTTCTGTTGTATAGTCGTTAGAGGAAAGTCCTTTGCCGGATATTTTGTCGACTTTGTTCCCGACAACGGCTGTCAGGGCAGTGATCAAACTTCTGATATCGTTATGTGCGTCAGAAGAAGTGTTGTGATTTGATATTTTTGTCTGGGTAAACAGATCAAGGTCAGATATGTTATTTGCAACATGGTTGTGTGAATTGTCGTTCACGCTGACATTTCCGTTATCGTCTACGGTAATGTCGGTTCCAGATTTTACAAGGCCGGGAATGGAAGCTGAGGCAATGGGAATTTTATGCGGGTTTTCGTAATCGTTTAAATGGCGGACCATGTCGCCCAGCACATCTGATTCGTTCTGTGATTCGATATCTTTATTGCTGTATACGGACTGTTCCACAATGATATGGAACGGCATAGTTGAAATAATAGCGCCGTTTTTCGATACCTGCAAAGCGGAATGTAAAATACCGGGAACAGCCATTGCCTGATCCGGCAGGGTGATGGTAACGGTGCCGTCGTCGTTTATGTCCGCATTATTGAAAATGTATGTATGATCCGGTTTATGGATTTTATAGACTGCTGCCATGGAAGCCGGATCTAACGGATATGTTTCGCCATTGTTTGTAACCAGTATATTTATAATCCGTGATTGCCGATCGTCCTCTACACAGCGTACGTTTTTCATTTTGTGTACGGTTAAATCTAAAGTTATGGTTTGAATTGTTTTCAGGTTCATAGTTTTCCTCCTTAAGTTAAAGGCAGTGGGGTTATCCGACTGCCTTTGATTCATGGTGATAGAATTCTCGTGAAGCGTAGATTCTATCATTTTAAAATAGTATTAAGTTGTTCTTTTATAGTTTTGATTTCTGATTTGAGTTTTTCATTTTCATTTTTCAGTGATTGTATATCTGCTCCCTGTTCTTTCATTTTAATTAATGCTTTCTGTGTCATTAACGTATTTAATGAAATAAATTCTTCATACCTCAGACTGTAGATTTCATCAAAATGAGTATTACCATCCGAATCCATACTATAATCTTCTGGAAGATTTACATCTTTTTGTATTACTAATCCAGCAAATTCTTCGTTTTCTAATGCAGAATCCTTTAATGCCTGTTCTACGGCTCGCGCTCCAAATCCAATATGCTTTCTATGTCCTGTTTTATATTTATATAAAGTTGGTTTTAATGAATAAAAAAAGTTTTCATATCGTTCATCAATGTTTGTTAATATTTTAAAGTTCTCGTCTGATGTAACGGCTGTAGAGCCTGATTTGCCTAAATATACTCCCCCGCCGCTGGTAGTACTATATAAATGTACGTTAAAGCCTCTGACAAAGGTTTCCATTGATGAACCTTGTCCGTTAGCATCATTTGCACCAGAACCAAAATATGTGTAACCGTTGGTTTCATCATTATATATTGCAGGATATATATCAGCAGGATTCCCATATGCTGGAAACAATAAATATTTGCCTTTTATATTCAAATTTTTTCCTACAGTTAATCCGTCGTGAATTGAAACTTCTATATCTGATGGAAAAGTTACCGTATCTATCTCGTGCTTTCCATCTGCACTTCGTCCCCCAATTGCAAGATAGTGTGAATACACACCTGTATCAATGTTTAATGCTCCGCTGCTTACGGACATGGCCCCTATTCCGTCCATTTCAATGTGTCTGGCATCTAAAACTCTGACGTTTGCAACACTACATGTCAGTTCCCCTTGCGTAATGTCTACGTAATTTTTTACGCCCGGGTGAGTGTGATTTCCGTATGACCTGATTCCGTCTATTCCCAAATAAATGCCAACTTCATTGCTGGTCATGGAATTCGTTCCATTATAAATAGCGTTTTTCCCAATCGTGAACCCACCGATTTTCCCGCTTGTAGTATCAATACTTCCGGAAAAATCTCCGTTTTTTGCATATAGTTTTCCGTCGTAAGTGACGCGGAAAGGAGCGGAGGATGGATTGGTGTTCCCAAGCCACAAAGCGATATTACCAGAATTTGTGGATGAAGTGTCTATTCCAAAATTTCCATAAGTTAGTCTATTGTTATTTATGGACAAATTACCAATTTTGGATCCGCTTTCCGCCGTTATTGTCCCTCTGACTTTCAAGCCGTCCGCATCATTATAGGTCAGTCCGCCGTTTGCAAAACTTACAGCTCCATTTGATGTAATAGTGCCGTTGGAGAAAACATTTCCTTCTGGATCGACGATAAAATTGTCCTTTCCGATATTGATTTGTCCGCCGATAAACTGGGAACCTACAATCGTCCCGCTCATAGTCAGGTTTCCGATATCGTTGGTGTAAAACACGTCTTCCCCCTTAGAGTTTGTAATCCGGATCAATTTTTCATTATTATTCGGGTTAATGGAAACGGTATTCTCATTGTTGGTAATGGACAGGCCGCTTCCGTCAAAGCGCAAAGAGCCGTTTGTGTTATAAATCGCCAGATTTTTGCCAAGGATTAAAGAGCCGACTACGGTGTCGGCAATTACGCCGTATCCGACGGTTTCTTTAAAATTATCTTCCGGGTTCGGGTAGAGAAACTCTCCGATGCCGGTTTTTACCGTGTCTGTGGCGGTATCGTATAAGTATGCGCCATTGCTGATGATCCGCATCTGGTATCTGCCGTATGATTCTTTTAAGTCGTCGTATTTCCGGCACAGTATTCCGTTCCGGTCGATTACAATATCCTGATTATCCGCACTGTTTACTATTTTGGCCGCAGTGGCGTCCAATCCTTTTTCGACCCAGTTTTCGACCTGTTTAGAGGTCTTTGCAGAATTGTTTACCTGCTGTACGGTGTAAGAATAGGAACTGGCCATGGATTTGGCGGAATCCAGAATGGATTTGATATCGGAATCGCCGCACCATAGTTTTTCTACGGTAGAAAATTCCACTTCCAGGGACGGGAGGTCGTCGTAACTGATTTGGTAGGAAAGCAGACGCAGCCTGTAAATCTGTCCTTCGATTTCGACTCGGATCCAGTTCCCACAGGAAAACGAGTCGGCCAGCGGTTGAAATTCTTCCATGGCTAACAGGTTGTTCAGGTTAGCGGACAGCGTAACCTGGAGGTTTGCAGCTTTGTACAGTTCCTTTTTCGCGGTGTCAAACAGGCTTTGGGCTTTTGCGATTATGTCGGCATTTACCAGGCCGTCGGAAATATAGTTGGAATTGGTATATTTGTCTTCCCGGCGGTAGGCGCAGAACGTTTTCCACAGGCCGGCTCCCGGATAGGATTCGCAGGAAAGGGGATTGCTTAACAAATATTCTTTGAAGTTCAACGTACGGTTGACTTCTTTTTTGATTTCGTACAGCAGGCCGGAAGTTTCGTATTCGGAAGAATCATAGTAATACAGTTTCCGGACGCAGTTTAACTGGCTTTCCCTTTCAGGAAGTTCTTCCAGATCGATCTGGTCGAAACGCTGTTTATAGAAAGTATAGTATTTCTCGTACAGGGTTTCATCAAAAATATCTGCGGTGATAATGATATCAAGGCAAGCCTGGAAACATTCCCTTAAACGCTCCAGTTCGTGGAACGAATACCTCCGGATTTTCTCTTGAAACGTGTCGAAATCCATGTTCAGGCTTGTGATTTCCCCGTATTTTGATTTTTCAATTTCGCCCACTTTCCGGTAAATGGCCTGTTCTACGTACAGTTCGGCATTGTCTGTGATTTCCAGGGAAATTGGCTCGCTGGTGAGCAATTTGGGAACGCCGTGGCTGTCCGTTTCCGTCAGGCTGGTCAGGGTAAAGGTGCCCAGCCATCTGCCCGGTCCGTTTTCGGTTGCCTGTGCATAGGATGCCGTATGGATTTCCAGGTCATAATACGCCCTGCTGTAATACAACCTTGCCGATTTTTTGATTGCGTTTTCCATCGTTCTCTGCGTGGCCGTCGTATGGTTTCTTAACGCGATCTGGTTTTGGAAGTATTTTTCGGTTGTGCCGTCGTCTTTTATCATGGAAAAACCGTCTGAAAAACCGTTGATAATATTTGTAAGGGACTCTTCCAGGCCGAGGCCGTCTATGTGGATCGTCGGCATCATGGAGTTATTTACAAACTGGTACAGGTCGGTCGCTTCATAGATGACTTTGGTAACAGCAGGAAAGCCGGTCAGGGTTTGTTCCACTTGTAAAAAGTTTATGGAATCGTCTTCTTCAAACAGCCGATTGATTTCGTCAACGACGCGGTTATAATCATCTACGGCGGCAGAATCCAGAGGAAATGTCTTTTGCGTAATATATTCCTGATAGAGCTTATCATACGCCGTTATGGTGGAAGAGAGTTCTTCTGGCATATCTGCTTTTGTTTCGTCATTATATTCGTAAATGTAATTGGTGCCGTTTGGGTTGACCGAGCGGACGGCGGAGGTGATGATATCGTCGCCTCCCTCGACGTAAAAGCAGTTTTTCAAAGAATCTTTATTGGTTTCCAGCGAAATTTCCTGCGCCAGGTTTTCAGTGGAAATAAATACGGTCGTATCTTTCCCATACTGCCCGCCAAATTCCTCACTGCCACATTCCGGGCATTTGTCGGAGAAGTCGCCCCGGTAGCCGCATTTTTTGCAGGTGTTGTATAAGTCGTGGGCGGATATGGTCCTTGTCATGGAATCAAACAGGAAGATACAGTGAAATTCTTCTGCGATTTCACCAGTTAATACGCTGTACAGGTCGGTGCCGGATATACTGAATTCCCGCTGTATGTTTTTCAGGGAAGAATCTATGGAGCCTATGGAATAGTGTTCCGCTTTTTCCAGAATCCGGTGCAGCAGGGAAGATTGTTTTAAGACTTCTCTTTTTTTGTCGTCCGTATAATCCCGATATTTGTCATTACTCCAGTCGTAGCTGTGAAAATCTTCCGGATCCCGGTAAAATACGGTTGGGAAGTTTACGTCATAGTTTGTGTTTAAAATGTCGGTTTCCGTATTGATCTCAATATCGTACAACATAGTCTGTGATAACTCGGATTCGCAGAGGGAAGCTGCGGTTACCGATTTTATAACGGAATTGCCGGAAGTTACCGAGGTATTGATTTCAAACCTTTCTTCGAATTCCGGGATATAAATAATTTTGAAATCTGTAAGGGAATCCCAGAGTGGGTTTTCACATCCGTTTTCCTTTTTGTAAACGGAAAAGGATAGTTCGTTTGCGCCGTTATAGTTTTCTTTGTATATGAAGTTGTGTATGTTGTTGATGGAA
The DNA here is from genome assembly GCA_022796875.1 of Eubacterium sp. Lineage (GTDB taxonomy): Bacteria > Bacillota > Clostridia > Lachnospirales > Lachnospiraceae > JAAWJJ01. Next base: position 41,330 of record JAAWJJ010000024.1, read on the forward strand.
CCGATTGTTTCGAAATTTCTGTTTTGCAGCAGAAGAGCAGGGACGGAAACGCCGTATTGTTTGTGAAATATTTTTTTTGCCATGTGAGTCCTCCTTATAAAAATTGTTGTGTGTAAAATGTAAAGTGCTCCCGGATTCGTATCATGCCGAAGCATACGGCATCAGCATGGTATGATGCCATATGGTATAGTGCGGAATCCGGGAGCGTGTTTTAGATGTTTTTTGTTTTTAATGTTTAGTTTTAATGTTTTCAGTTTTTAATGTTTTCTGTGTTATCTGCAGTTTCGGAGCAGTTTCTTTTTATCCTGTTTCAGGCCGTTTATTAATTCCTGATATTCCTGTTTCAGGCCGTCCAGTTCCCGGATCAGGTCTGTGTATTCTTCCTGGCTTTGCCTGGCCAGCGCAATCGTTTGCTTTGTCCGTTCCGGGCAGTATGTTTTTAACTGCTCTTTTAAGTACCGGTTTTCCTCTTCCAGCTGTTCAATGATAGATTGCTGGATGCGGAGTTTTTGCTCAGTTCTTTTTAAATTCATGGTTTTGGTTTCCTTTCTGATAAAATAGGGCAGTAGTTCCGTTACCTGACATCAAACTGATGTCCGCTTAAGGAATTGTGTCCGCTGTATAGGGTGTCAATTGTGTTGTGGTTCATGACCTTTTTCACGCGCGGGCTGCGGTTCATCATGTCGACCAGATTGGCTTCAAATTCTTTCGGGTCGTTGACGCCGTTCATTGTCACACCACCCAGATTGATATTCACGTCGCCGGCGTTTCTCATTGGTACGGCGTCTGGTTTTGGCATATTGATGCTGATATTTTTGACGGAATCCGGAATCGGTATGATGCCCTGGGCAATTTCCCATAAGCGTTGCGACATTTTGTTCGTAAATACCATGTCGCCCTGACGGAGCGGGGTGAATACGGCGCCGTCGGCAGCGCGGTAAATGATCTCCCCGCCGTCTTCCTGCGTCCATGCGCCCTGGTCGTTCGGAATGCTTTGGGAACCGGACGCAAGCTCTTTCATGGTTTTGGAAAAATATGGCGTCTTTTCTCGTTGGATAGTTGGTTCCCGTAAAACAGGGACATTATCGAGGAAGTCTTTCCAGTTGCTTTTGTTTGAAACTATTGGTTCCTCTTTTTTACGGCTGCCTGTCAGTAATGGGACGTCTTTCTTTATAGACCATGTTATATTTAGAGGCGGCGTGTTATTATTTGATGTACTGCTGTTGGAAGCGTTATTATTGAAAGCGTTGTTATTTGTCGCAGCTTTATTCTGGTCTGCCGTTGCGCTGCTGTCGGCGTCCAGTGCGATCTTGTCGGCAAAGGCTGTCATATTCCTGTGGAAATTTTCGATTTCTCTCAGCATGGATGTGGCGGCGGAGGAGATGTCGGTTTGATTTAACAGCGTATTGAAATCGTCCGTAGGGGTATATCCGATCTCTCCGGATACGGCCAGGATGGTTTTGCAGATCTCTTCATAGTTGCCGTTCAGGTTTTGGATCAGTTCGTCGAAGTCTTTGGAAACAGCGTCTATCATGTTCTGTGCCGATTCGTCCAGATCTTCCTGCAGTTCGAAAAGCATGTCTTTGGTATCGGATATGAACTTGTTATACTGCGTTTCTTTTAAGTTCTTTTCTGCCTCTTCCAGGGATACTTTCAGGGTCTGTACTTTGGCTTTCGTTTCTTCGGATATATCGCCGCTGTAAGCCCCGAGCTGTTTTTGGAGGTCTGCAATCTCTTTTGTCTGGTCCGCAATGTCGTTCTGGTAGTCGTATGCATCCTTTTCCGCGTCCAGCAGTTTTTCGTAATCGCCGATCAGATTCCCGATCTTTTCGGACAATGATTCATAGCCCTGTTCGTACAGTTCCATAATGGCGTACTTTTCCTCCTGCGCGCCTTTGATACAATCCTGATAAGACTGCACGAGTTCTTCCCGGCGTTCTAACAGATTCTTATCAAAAGGAGCTTTGGTGAGGCTTTGGTCGATGTTCTTTATTTCAGTTTCGTAATCTTTTGCCTGTTTTTGGTAAGCTTCGTAACGGATTGCACGCAATGCGGCGACGGCGTTTCCGCGGTCAGTCAGTTTGCCTGCCTCCTCGTCTGAAAGGTCTTCCCGGGAAAGTTCTTCGATCAGGAAGCTGATTTCGGAAGATACTTCCCGGATGTGGCTTTGCAGGGAATCAAAGTTGTCCCATTCGATCTGCCGCATCTGGTTTTGAAATTCCACAAGGGATTTTGTGGATTCATTCAGGGAGTTTGTGACATCGTCAATGTTAGAACACATTTCATACCATTCGTCGGAGTATTTTGTGATGGCGCCGCTGGCAACCGATTCATTCAGGGAATTGATCAGATCCTGCCGCTCTTTTGACAGAGAACTGTTTACGGCCTGTTCCTCTGTGATCAGTTTGCTGTAGAATACTTTGCTGACCTGGTACCCTCTGGCTTCGGTAAGTTCGATCGCGTTGTTCAGACGGTTGGAACGCTGTTTATAAACGCTTTGTTTATTGGAATATTCTTTCTCAATGTTGGAAAGCTTTTCCATCGCCAGGGCGGCGATTTCCGTTTTGGAAGTCTGCTCATACATATGATAAGTTTCTTCCGCGACATTTTTATTTTCCAGAGCTTCATTGTAGTTTTCACAGGCGAGCCCGAATTCATCGGATACGTCGGTATAAGCCTTTTGGACGTCGCCTGCAGGGATCAGGATATTTTTGCTGACATATTTGGTTTTGATGTCATTGATGATCTTCTTTTTCTTATTGTCTTTGTCGGATATCTTTTTGACTGCGCTTTTGGCATCATTAAAATCGTTAACGGAAGCGTTATAATCGTTCCGGTAAGTGGTAAGGTTTTTATTGATATTGGAAATCTGCTTGTCGACGTAGCCGTTTTTGGATTTTGCCGTCGTCTGGTTGGCAGCCGTTGCGGAATACAGTTCGTTCTGGGAATCCCGTCCGGCGACGGTGTTTGCAGCTTTTTCCCGTTTGGCCTGCAGCTTTGTGGCATAAGCCTCTGCATTGGCGAGTGTTTCCGCTTCTTTGGCGCTCAGTTCATTTTCAACCGCTTCGTTATAGGCTTCACAGTTATAATAGTAGGTTATGTTGCCGTTTAAGAACTTCTGGCAGTATTCCTTGACAGCGTTCATAGAATCCTCGTCGATCTTTTTTCCTTCCTTGATCGCTGCCAGCGCTTTTCTCAGACGGTTTTTCAGTTTGTGGTTCTTTTTGCCTTTTAAGTTTTTAAATTCTGAGGTGGATTCGAAATTCGCTTTTTTGCCCGCCGTCTTCCGGTCGTTTTCGTATTTTACCCTGGAATTTTTGTAAGAGGTGGCGTTGGCATTGGCAAGGCGTACATTGGCGTCAACGTTGTGGTTTTTCCCGGCTGCGGTTTCTGCGGCAGACATCGTATTGCGGTCGTACTTTTTCTGGTTGTTGTCCAGATTGGACTGGAGCTGTTCCTCACGCAATGCTTTTTTGTCCGCCTGTGCAGTAAGGGCATACATTTCATAATTTAATTTGTTTTCTTCTTCTGCATTTTTATAGGCGTTGTAATAGTTGCAGTAGGAGAGCAGGCTGCTTAAGGATTTGTATTCTGCCCCTTTTGCCGTTTTCAGTGCGTTGACAATGTCGTTGATCGTCCGGGTTGGTATGACTTTCTTGTTTTTCACGCAGGAGATCGCTGCCTTGAAGAGTTTCTTATTTTTGTCTGATACTCCTTTTTGGCTTGCGTTCTGTATTTTATTGCCATAGCTGGTCCTTGCTTTTACGGATGAGGCATAGGCAGATTTTAAGTTGTTCTGGCGGTCGTCTATGTTTGTGATTTTGTTGCGAAGAAGTTTTTTCGTCCTTTCATTGTTGGATGAGGTAGATAATTTGGCGTCAATCTTTTCATCTGCCGTATCTTCTTTCTTATTCTTTCTTTCCGCTTTCTTGCCGTCCAGTGCAGCGGCCGCAGCGGCGTTTTCCGCAATGGATTTGGTGAGCTGTTTGATGGAATTGTTGTTGTCGTCAATTCTTTTCTGGTACTCGTTCCATGCCTCGGAGCCTTTTGTCGTCGTTTTTTGCAGTTC
>JAAWJJ010000025.1 GCA_022796875.1 Eubacterium sp.
CCGTTGTTTTTTTGCCATTTTAGTTGCCTCCTTATTTCTCTTTGATTATACATCAAATCCTTGTGTATAAGGTGTCAACTAAAATGATACAACATCAGTAAATTATGTAAAAGAAAACAGTTTAGAAAATATAAAAGGTTTGCGTCAAGCACAATTAGGAGCTGTGTTTGCTATTCGTGCACATTGGACTGTTAGTAAAGAAGCAGCTACAGTGGTTATGCCAACAGGTACGGGAAAAACTGAAACTATGATAACTACTATTGTTGCGGAGCAATGTAGAAGAGTATTTATATTAGTGCCCTCGGATTTGTTGAGAGTACAGACTGTAGAAAATTGTGTTAAACTTGGGATTTTGAAAGATATTGGAGTAATTGAGCAAAGGGTAAGGTATCCGAATGTATTGTGTTTGAAATCCCAACCAAGGACAAAAGACGAGCTGAAAAAAATGTTGGATTCTGCTAATATCATTGTATCTACCGCAAAGTTGGTAAGTAGATTTGATATTGAATATATGAATATGCTGAGTAGTAAGTGTGATGTTCTTATTGTAGATGAGGCACATCATATTGAGGCAAATAGATGGAATCAGATAAAAAGTTTCTTTAGGGATAAGAGAATATTGCAGTTTACAGCAACACCATTTAGGAATGATGGTAAAAAGTTAGACGGAGATATTATTTATAATTTCCCATTATCTATGGCACAGGAACAGGGGTATTTCCAAAAGATTAATTTTAAACCTATTATTGAATATGATGAAGAAAAAGGGGATTACGCTATCGCTCAAGCTGCAGTGAAACAATTAAAATTTGATTTGAGAAATGGTTTCAACCACATTATTTTAGTTCGAGCCAAGGGAGTGCAAAGAGCAAAGCAGTTATTTGAGAATATTTATACGCATTATTTTAATCAATATAATCCTGTACTCATAATTGGTGAAATGACCGTATTAGAGAAGAAATCAAATATGGAGGCTTTGAAGATAGGAAAGTCGCAAATTGTTGTGTGTGTTGACATGTTTGGAGAGGGTATAGATATACCAAATCTTAAAATTGCAGCAATACATGATAGATACAAATCGTTACCAATTACACTGCAATTTATTGGGCGTTTTGCACGTAGTAAAGCCGGATTAGGAGATGCAACAATTATTACTAATTTGGCTAATGAGGATATTCAAGACGCATTGGCTGAATTGTATTCTCAAGATTCGGATTGGAATAACTTATTGAGTGAATTGTCAGAGGGTGTAATTGGTAAGGAAATTTCATTACAAAAATTAGCAAATGGATTTAAAGGGAGTGGGATAGAATCCATAAATATAAAACAATTACGACCAGCACTTAGTATGGTGGCATATAAAACAGATGCAAAGGAATGGCATTGGGAAAATTGGACACAGTTATTTGATGAAGATTTATGCAAGTATTATATCAATGAGGAAGAGAATATATTTATTGTTATTGAGCCGGAAGAAAGTAAGATTGATTGGGCAAATTATAGAGAAATCAGCAATTTGAACTGGAATTTACATATTGCGTATTGGAACAAAGAGAAAAAGGTTGTTTTTTTGAATTCGACGAATAAAGCGATTTTCAATAAATTTGCTGAAACTTTATTTACTAAAGTTCAAAAAATTTCAGGCGAAAATATTTTTAAATGTTTACATGGAATTAACCGCCTTATGGTAGCGAATTTAGGGTTAAATTCAGCTATTAATGGGCCAATTAGGTATAAAATGTTTACAGGAATAGATATTGCCGAGGCAATATCCGAATCACAGAAAGGGAATTGCTATAAATCCAATATTTTTGGAATGGGATATAATGGAGATGGTAGAACCAGTATTGGATGTTCATATAAAGGAACAATTTGGGGAAGACTCGTTGAAACAATTGATACTTGGAAAGAATGGTGTAATTTAAATTACGAAAAAATTATTAATCCCAATATTCATACTTTGGATATACTTAAAGGGGTTCTAATGCCTAAAATTATTAAAGAGAGACCAAAGGAACATGCTTATAGGATTGATTGGCCGAATGATTTGGATTTGTGCAATGAAAAAAACATATATTTAGAAACGCCATATACATGTATCCCAATATATGAAATGGAGATTGGTCTTGTACAAGTAAATTCTACTGAGAATTTGAAATTTTATGTGCAAAACGGAGATTACAGGGAAGAATTTGAACTTATTATTAATAATGATGGTTGGTTTGTTTCTAAAATTAAAGGTACATATTTTGAATTGCATATGAGGAATAGGACATATACTTTAGTAGAGTTTTTTAAAGAGAATCCTCCAGAAATCAAGTTCGCTGACCAATCATCGTTGCAAGGTAATCTCTATGTGACTATAGAAAATAGTGCTAATTTCAGGTTTTCAGAAGAGCAATTAGTCAAATGGACATGGGATAAAGTAAATATATGTAAAGAGTCTCAAGGAATTAAAAAAGAAAATGATTCCATCCAGTATTTTACTATTCAAAAACTGATTAGTGCTCAAAATTATGAAGTAGTATTTGATGATGATAATGCGGGAGAAATCGCAGATATAGTAGCGATAAAAGAAAAAGATAAAGAAATACATTTTGAATTTTATCATTGCAAATTTGCGCATGGAGAAAAACCCGGCAGTAGAGTAGCCGATTTATATGAAGTATGTGGACAGGCAGAAAAATCAGTTTTATGGAAACAAAATATGTGTGAAGTTATTGAAAGAATGAAATATCGAGAAAGTAGACGGATGAAGTTGAATGGCGTTAGTAGGTTTGAAAAAGGTGATTTGAAAAAGTTATCTGCTATAAGGAATAAACTGAGATTTCTTCCAGCAAAATTAGATATTTTTATTGTTCAACCGGGTGTATCAGCGGCGGCTATTACGGAGGATATGCACCAGATTTTATGTGGAACACAGGCATATCTATTAGATACATATGGGATCACATTACGGTTAATTTGTAGTCAGTAGAAAAGAATTGTTTTGGAATTGCAGATTTAAAATACTGTATAGAGTGTAATAGGCAGGTTATAATAAATACGTTTTGTGGGAAAGGGGTAATACCGTTGAAGTATGGATACCCGTAGCAAAGAAAAAGGTAAAACGGAGAGATTTACAGACGGGAAATTTAATGTCTTTATGGAAACAGTTGATGAGCGTTTCCGTAGCTTTGTAAGCCTGATCAATGAGTATTTGTGGTCTTATCGGCAATTACCAAAAACAGATATATCAATTTTTATCGGAATTTGATATGATATACAATGAAGAGGAAAAAAACTTTCCGATAGAATTGTAATGGAATTTTGAAAGGAACCGAAAGATGCCATTTGATTATAAAAAAGAATTCAAAGAATTTTATATGCCTAAAAACAAACCAGAAATTATAGATGTTCCGGAAATGAATTTTATTGCGGTAAGCGGTAAAGGCGATCCGAACGAAGTGGACGGGGATTATAAGGCAGCCATTGGCCTGCTTTACGGGATTGCTTTTACAATTAAAATGAGCAAAAAAGGAAATCGTAAAATAGAGGGATATTTTGATTATGTGGTACCGCCGTTAGAAGGTTTATGGTGGCAGAGTACGGAGGAAAATTCCGGCGGAGAACATATTGACAGTAAGGCTGTTTATGAGATTGATTACGGCAGAAAGGAAGATTTTTGCTGGATATCGTTGATTCGGCTGCCGGATTTTGTGACGGAAGAAGATGTTGCATGGGCGATAGAAGAAGCCGGGAAGAAAAAGGGACAGGATTATTCCAAAGTCAGATTCATGACGATAAAAGAGGGGGTATGTGTCCAGTGTATGCATATAGGCTCCTATGATGAGGAACCTGCCACGATTGCAATGATGGAGCGGTTTCTTCAGGAAAACGGGTATGAGAATGATTTTTCCGGAGAAAGAATGCATCATGAAATTTATTTGTCGGATGCCAGAAGAGTGGCCCCGGAAAGACGGAAAACCGTGATAAGGCATCCGATTAGAAAGGTAGGAGGATAAACGAATGGCTACATCAAAAGAGTTCCATGATTATATTGTAGAAAATCTTCGGAAAACCGGTAATGTGACCACAAGAAAAATGATGGGTGAATATTGTGTTTATTATCAGCCTCATGGCGTTCAAAATGCCGTCGGTTTTGAAAAGGACGAAACGGATCATAAAAAGCTGATCGGGGATATTTGTGATAACTGCCTGTTTTTAAAACCAACGGAGTCTGTGCTCCGTCTGATGCCGGATGCTGACAGAGGATATCCATATGAGGGTTCTAAAACGCTGATGGTGATTGTGGACAACGTAGAAGATACGGGGGTCATGGCAGAGGTACTGAGCAGCATGTATCAGGAACTACCGGAGCCGAAAAAGAAAACAAATCGGAAAGGAGATCGTGACAAATGAAGCTGAAAAATGTATTGATCGTCGTAAAAGATATTGAAAAGTCAAAAAATTTTTACCATGATTTGTTTGGTCTTGAACCGGTATTGGACAACGATGGAAATATGATTTTAACGGAAGGACTTGTGCTTCAGGATGAAAAAATCTGGAAAGATTTTCTGAAGAAAGATATTATTCCTGAAAATAATTCCAGTGAGCTGTATTTTGAAGAGCAAAATCTGGAAACGTTTGTCCAAAAACTGGAAAGACTTTACCCTTCGATTCAATATGTCAATCGGCTCATGGTACATAGCTGGGGGCAGAAAGTCGTTCGCTTTTATGATCCTGACGGGAACCTGATTGAAGTTGGAACGCCGATGCAAACTTAGTATAACCCGCACTAATTAACCATACTGTTTCACTGGTTCAAATTTCTATCTGCTGCGTTGTTGTCAATCGACGTAAACACCGCTGCGCCTCATTCTTCCGCCTTGCAGGATGAAAATTTATCCTGCGCGAAAAGTAGTGGTAATTAGTGTGGGTTACACTGGAGATTAACAGGATAGTTCTGATAAGGATTATATTCCGCCTGAAATAAATTAAGAATGGAAAGATACGGGAATGAAAAACTGAAATAATATATTTACGATAAGAGAAGCTTCATCCGCAGGCATGTTATACGCAGCAGGAGTTTGAAGAACTGTTACTGTTTCCAGAACGGATGCAGGGGCGGATTTGTTTTTTAAAACGACCGGGGAAAAGAAGACTATGAGGAGAGAATCATATGGATGTTTTTGAAACAATAAAAAGAAGGGTATCTTTGAGGCGTTATGCGGATCAGGAGATTGCGCAGGAAGATTTGGATAGAATTCTGGAATGTGCGATGGCGGCGCCTACGGCAGGCAATCAAATGTTGTATTCTATTATTGTGATCCGGGATCCGGAAACAAAAGAAAAACTAAGCAAAAGCTGTGATAATCAGCCGTTTATCGCAAAAGCGCCGCTTTTGCTGCTTTTTGCAGCAGATCAAAGAAAATGGTTTGAGTATTACCGGATCAACGGGGTGGCGGAATTTGCGGAAGAAAAAGGATATTTGTTTGAAGCGCCGCAGGAGTCTGATCTGATCCTGGCCTGTGAAGATACAATGATTGCCGCGCAAAATGCGGTGATTGCTGCGGAAAGCCTGGGGATCGGTTCCTGTTACATCGGGGATATTATAGAAAACTACGAATATCATAAAAAATTATTTGAACTGCCGGATCATGTATTTCCGCTGGCGCTTTTATGCATGGGATATTACAAAGAAGGGCACAATCGTGTACACGTAAAACGTTTTGATAAAAAATACGTGGTGTTTGAGGAGAAATATCACTGTCTGACGCCGGAAGAATATGCGGAAATGTTTCAGGAGCAGGAAAAAAGTTACATATCCAAAAATCCATATGGTGCCGGTAATTACGCCCAGATGTTTTATGCCCGGAAAACTGGCGCGGCTTTCAGTAAGGAAATGGCTCGTTCCGTGCGTGTAGCGTTAAAGGAATGGGACGGAAAACTGCAAAATTGACATTATCATGAAAGAAAAGACCATATTCGGTCTGATTTATCTCAGCAAGTCCGTTTTATTGTACAGCTAAAATGCGATAATGGATTCACCCGCAAAAATGTAAAAAAGCAGTCAATCAGGGAAAACGATGAAACGGAGAAGATAGATTATGAAAATATTTGATTTGTATGAACGGGAGGCATTGCCGATTATAGCGGTGGATTTTGACGGAACTTTATGCAGGGACGAATATCCGGAGATCGGAGAAGCAAATGCGGTGCTGATCCGTTATCTGAAAAATCAGAAAAGGAAAGGCGCCAGGCTGATTTTGTGGACTTGCCGAAACGGCCGGCTGCTGGAGCAGGCAGTGGAATGGTGCCGGAGGCATCGGCTGGAATTTGACGCGGTAAATGAAAATTTGCCGGAAATACTGAAACGTTACGGAGGAGATTCCCGTAAAATATATGCGGACGTTTATATTGACGATAAGAGTGTTGCGGTGAAATATGAAGGATTTGGTTTAAGGAAAATAGCTGGGGGTTATACGGAGGCGGAGCAGATACTTCGTTACTAAAATCTTTCTTAAAATAACCAGAATAGAATTGACAATGAACAAGCACAATTACTATAATAAGAAAGATATAAACAGGAAGGCTTTCAATATGGCTAAAGTATATAAACAGGAAGGTGATCAATATGGCTAAAGTATATAAAAAAATAGCGGCAATCAGTATGGCTGTGATGTTACTGGCAGGCGCGTCTGCGACATGGGCGGCTTCTGCCGGGATTACGCAGCAGTCAAACAGTAATGCATCGGCTGCAAATGATGCGGGCGCAGCGGCGCAGCCGGTATTATCCAAAGATAACAGCTTGAAAGCCCTTTCCCTGTCAGAAGGAGAACTGAGTCCGGCGTTTAAGAGCAGCACTGTAAACTATACGGCGACGGTAGGGGCGGATACGACAAGCGTGGAAGTGGATGCGCAGTTGTCTAACAGCCATGCAACGCTTGACGGTATTTCCGGAAATACAGATTTACAGCCTGGAGAAAATAAAATTACGGTTACCGTTACTTCTCAGGCCGGAACAAAGGCCGTATATACGATCACTGTAACGAGAAGTGAGGCGGGAGCCGGCACAGCGTCAGACAGTGAAAACGCCGGAGAAGCGGCGGACGGAGAAGCAGCAGGCGAAAATGCTGCAGGTATCGATAAGGCGGTGATTAATGCTGATGGGACTGTAACCGTAAATGGGACAACCTATCAGGTATCTGAGAATTATTTGTCGGATTCAACCACAGACGGACAGGTGTATTCCGAAAATACTTATGAAGCGCTGCAGAAACAATATAAGACATTAAAGAAACGTTCTATTATGATTTTTGCGGCAATGGTTATTTTGATTTGTATTTTGATTTTCCTGTTAGTAAATATACGGATGAAACATAAACTGGAAGAGGAAGAAGAAATTGATTTGGATGAGATGTTTTCTAATTCTTCGAAGAACTCTCCAAAATCAAAACGTCCGAAAAAATCGCGTGTCTGGGAGGAAGATGAGGAGGAAGATTTTCTGGATGACTGGCCGTCGGAGCCGTTGGCCGTGAGCGGTGTTTTAGAACGGAACGGAAGAAAGAAAGAAACCGGGAAAACGGAAAGGAAAATTTATGAAGTAAGAGAGCCGGAAAGAAGCATCCGTGAAACCGGGAAAGCGGAAAGAAACATCCGTGAAACCAGGAAAGCGGAAAGGAAAATTCATGAAACAAGGGAACCGGATGAGAAAATATGGGAAGAAGAACACGAATACAATGAGCCGGCATATAAGTCGGGAGAATCCACAGATTCAGATGTGGAAATTATGGATTTAAATGATTTGTAGAGAGGATTTTTAGTAATGCAGCGTGAATATACGGCAAAAGCAAAGAAAGCAATCGAACTGGCAAAAAAGGCTTCAAAGACGATGGAGCACAGTTACATCGGGACAGAGCATTTGCTTCTGGGGTTGATACGTGAAAAAACAGGCGTAGCGGCAAGCGTGCTGGAATCTATCGGCGTAGAGGAAGCAAAAGTTCTGGAACTGATACAGACTTTGATCGCTCCGGGCGGTATTCAGGTAATAGAGAAAGAGGGGCTTTCACCCCGGGCAAAAATTATTCTGGAAAATTCCGCATTGGAAGCAGAAAAGTTTCACAGTATCGAAATCGGAACAGAGCATATTCTGTTGGCGATGATGAAAGAAAACGAGTGCGTAGCGGCACGTTTATTCCATACGCTTGGATTAAATATCCAGAAAATGTATGTAGAAATTCTTGTGGCGATGGGAGAAGACCCGTCTTACTATAAAGAGGAATTTCAGAGCGGAAAGTCACACCGCAGCAGAGGGCGCAACAATACTCCGATGCTGGATACGTATTCCCGTGATATTACAAAGCTTGCGAAAGACGGCGCCCTTGACCCGGTAATCGGACGGGAGTTTGAAATAACAAGGGTGATCCAGATCTTAAGCCGCCGCGGGAAAAACAATCCGTGCCTGATCGGGGAACCGGGCGTAGGAAAAACGGCAATTACGGAGGGACTGGCACAGAGGATTGTCGGCGGCCTTGTTCCGGATACCGTAGCCGGAAAACGTTTGGTGACTCTGGATTTGTCCGGAATGGTCGCTGGTTCCAAATACCGCGGGGAGTTTGAGGAGCGGATTAAAAAAGTACTGTCGGAAGTGCAGCAGGCAGGAAATGTCATATTATTTATTGACGAACTGCATACGATTATAGGCGCCGGCGGAGCGGAAGGCGCAATTGATGCGTCCAATATACTGAAGCCGCCTCTGGCACGAGGGGAAATTCAGTTAATCGGAGCCACTACGATAGAAGAATACCGCAAATACGTGGAAAAAGATGCGGCATTGGAACGGCGGTTCCAGCCAATTACCGTGAATGAGCCGTCCGTAGAACAGACGATTGATATATTAAAAGGAATCCGTCCGAAATACGAACAGCATCATCAGGTGCAGATTACGGACGCCGGGATAGAGGCAGCCGCAAAATTAAGCGAGCGTTATATTAACGACCGGTTTTTGCCGGATAAGGCGATTGACCTGATGGATGAAGCGATGTCCAAAGTGCGTCTGGGAGGCAGTAAAACTTCGGGAGAAGTAAAGGAAATTGACGTTCAGATACTGGATATCGATACGAAAATGGAAGAAGCGATTCGGAAAATGGATCTGGAGAAAGCTTCCATTCTGAAAAAGCAGAAACATGAGCTGCAGGAAAAACAGGAAAAGCTGATCCGGAAATACCATCGGGATATGTCAAAAAAGCAGCTTGTAGTAGATGAAAATGAAATTGCGGGAGTGGTATCCGACTGGACGAAAATTCCGGTAAAAAAACTGGAAGAAGGAGAAACAGCACGCCTGAAAAAATTGGAAAAAGTTTTGCATAAGCGTGTGGTAGGGCAGGAAGAAGCCGTCAAAGCAATTGCTAAGGCGGTACGGAGAGGCCGAGTCGGTTTGAAAGAGCCAAACCGCCCGATTGGTTCTTTCCTGTTTCTGGGACCGACTGGCGTCGGAAAAACCGAAATTTCCAAAGCGTTGGCGGAAGCTATTTTCGGGGATGAACAGGCGATCATTCGTATTGATATGTCCGAATATATGGAGAAACACAGCGTTTCCAAAATGATCGGTTCTCCGCCGGGGTACGTTGGATATGATGAAGGCGGCCAGCTGAGCGAAAAAGTCCGGCGCAATCCGTATGCCGTAGTACTGTTTGACGAGATAGAGAAAGCGCATCCGGATGTGTTCAATATTTTGCTGCAGATTCTGGATGATGGCCATGTAACGGATGCGCAGGGACGTAAAATAAATTTTAAAAATACGATTATAATCATGACTTCCAATGCCGGAGCACAGGCAATCGTAGCTCCGAAACACCTCGGTTTCCATGCCGGTGATGATGAAAAAGAAAACTATGAACGGATGAAGTCTGGCGTTATGGAAGAGGTGCGCAGGATATTTAAACCGGAGTTTTTAAACCGTATCGACGAAACGATCGTATTCCATGCGTTGAGTAAAGAGCATATGAAAAAAATCGTATCTATGATGATAAAAACATTTGCCGACCGATGCAAAAGCCAGTTAAATATTACATTAAATGTCCGAGGTTCCGTGAAAGAATACGTGGCGGAAAAAGGATACGATCCCAAATATGGCGCCCGGCCGTTGCGGAGATTGCTGCAGACCAGCCTGGAAGACTCTCTGGCGAATGAAATCCTTAACGGGAAAGTAAAGAACGGGGATACGGTGGATGCAGGTATGAAAAAAGAAGAAATGGTCTTTAACGTACGGACAAAAGACTGATATTACTTTGAAAAAAGGGATAAATATGATATAATGAGCGCAAGCGAGAAGAGTCACGGGTGATTCGGCGAGCGGCGAATTGTGATCATGAATCGAAGATTCATGATATAATATGAGCACAAAAGCAATGAGCAGTATTCCGAAATTCAGGAAGGAAATTCAGGAAAAGATGCGTCAGGAGGAAAATCAAAATGTCAGTAGTGAAAGAATTAATTCGAAAAGAATCTGATGGGAAACTTAGCTTTGGTAACTATATGTTAGACAAGAAAGCAAAGTTGGACAATTATGAGGTTGGCGGAGATTTGTATAAGGTGAAAACGTTTAAAGAGATCACCAAATTGGAAAGAAACGGTTTGTTTGTATATGAATCCGTACCGGGAACAGCCGTATCAGGTCTTTTCGTAAACGAGAATGGCATAACTTTCAGCGTGGAAGGTTCTGAAGATGCGCAGGTAACGTTGGAGTTGGAAGCAGAAACAGAGTATGAAGTAGCGATTAATGGCGTTAACGCCGGAAAAATGAAAACAAATCTCGGCGGTAAACTGAGTTTTGGAGTAGAATTAGGAGAAAATTGTTCGGTAGCTGTAGAAGTAAAAAAATAAGAAACGAAACTATATTTTTATGAAGCGGGAAGCTGTTGCAAATGCAAATTTTTATGAAGTATTGGCGTTCTATTTTCTGTGAACACCTTATTTTGTAGAAATCTGCTTATTTTGCGGCAGCTTTGTTTTTCTGTAACATATTTGGAGGTAATTATGGCAAAAGCGAAAAATGTACTCTTTTTTTGCCAGGAATGTGGATATGAATCCGCAAAATGGATGGGACAGTGCCCGGCGTGTAAAGAGTGGAATACGTTTACGGAAGAAATCGTAAGCAGACAAAAAGACAGGCTTACAACAGGCAGGGCGGCAGCGACGGCAAAAGTAACGAAAATATCAGAGGTGGCGGAAGAAAAAGAAGAAAGGCTTTCTGCAGGAATGGCAGAACTGGACCGGGTATTGGGCGGCGGACTGGTCAAAGGCTCTCTGGTACTGGTGGGCGGCGATCCCGGAATCGGAAAATCAACAATTCTGCTCCAGGTATGCGGTATTCTTTCGTCGGATCATAAGGTAATCTATATATCAGGGGAAGAATCTTTGCAGCAGATCAGAATGCGGGCAAACAGAATGGGGGAAGATACAGGACAGGTATCGTTGTATTGTGAAACCAATCTTGCTAATATTGAAGAAATGGTGCGAAAGGAAAAACCGGAAATTTTAGTTGTGGATTCAATCCAGACGATGTTCCATGAAGCGGTATCCTCCGCGCCCGGCAGCGTATCGCAGGTCAGGGAATCTACCGGTGTATTTATGCAGATTGCAAAAAAAATGGGGATTACCGTTTTGATTGTCGGACATGTTACAAAAGAGGGCGTGGTGGCAGGACCGAGAGTACTGGAGCATATGGTAGATACCGTGTTGTATTTTGAAGGGGACAGGCATGCGTCTTATCGGATATTGCGGGGCGTCAAAAATCGTTTTGGTTCTACGAATGAAATCGGTGTATTTGAAATGCACCAGGACGGACTGCATGAAGTGTTGAATCCGTCCGAATTTATGTTAAGCGGAAAACCGGAGCAGGTGTCTGGTTCCGTGGTAGCGTGTGCGATGGAAGGAACAAGGCCGGTGCTTTTGGAAATCCAGTCGTTGGTCTGCCGTAGCAATTTTGCCATTCCAAGGCGGACGGCGGCGGGAACTGACGTAAACCGGATCAGTCTGCTAATGGCAGTGTTGGAGAAAAGGCTCGGGGTGCCGCTCGGAAACTGCGATGCATATGTAAATATTGCAGGAGGGATCCGAATCAGTGAACCGGCGGTAGATCTGGGGATTGTACTGGCAATTTTATCCAGTTATAAAGATATTTTGGTTCCGGATGATATGATCTGTTTTGGAGAAGTTGGCCTGAGCGGGGAAGTCAGGGCAGTTAATATGACCGAAGTCCGGGTACGGGAGGCCAGAAAACTTGGTTTTCAGTCGGTAATCATACCGGAAGTATCCAGAAAAGGAATTGATAATGTGGAAGGGATTCGGGTAATAGGCGTGAAAAACGTAAAAGAAGCCATGCAGGTGATCCAGGGGTGATAGATAACGTAACTCTGTTACAGTTAATGTGAAAGAAAGAAAACTAACGGATTGACTTTTTAAAAGAAAAATGTGATAATTATTTATCATACATAGTATACAAAAGAGCGGAATTGTATTTATTTGTATGCAAAGGAGGGCATTGATTGGCTGGGGAAAAACAAATATGGATGAAAGCGAACGCTAAAATTAATTTGGGCCTGGATGTACTGCGGCGGCGCAAAGACGGGTATCATGACGTCTGTATGGTTATGCAGTCCCTGGATTTATCGGACGATGTTTTTTTGGAAAAGAGATCGGACGATGAAATCCGATTGAAAACAAATCTTGCATCATTGCCGGATGATGAATCGAATCTGGCATATAAGGCTGCAAAACTGATGAAAGAGAAATATCGGATCAAACAGGGGGTGGCGGTTTCCATTCAGAAAAGGATTCCGATAGCGGCCGGCATGGCAGGCGGAAGCGCGGATGCCGCAGCGGTTTTGCGGGGAATGAACGAATTATTTGATCTTGGTCTTTCCATGGAGGAACTGCAGAAAACAGGAGTGAAACTCGGAGCGGACGTTCCCTATTGTGTGATGGGCGGCTGTGCTCTGGCAGAAGGGATCGGGGAGAAACTGACGAAACTGGACGGGCCTTCCGGGTATCCGATATTGCTTGCAAAGCCGGACATTGAAGTTTCTACAAAGCATGTATATGAAAGCCTTTCCCTGGAGGATAAGAGTTCCCATCCTGATGTGAAACAACTGCTGCAGGATGTAGAAAATCAGGAGGTTTCCGCCATGGCAAGGCATATCGGCAATATTCTGGAAACGGTAACAATAGCGGAATATCCGGTAATTGATCAGATCAAAAAGCAAATGAAAGTATCCGGTGCAGTAAATTCACTGATGAGCGGAAGCGGCCCTACGGTATTTGGGATATTTGAGGATGGAACGGTTTTGCAGAATGCTTATTCCGATATGGTAAAAACAGGTTTGGCAAAAGATGTGATCATGACATATGCGGTTTAAGCAGATTTCGGGGGTGCAATATGAAAAGTGAATACAAAGATGGAATAGATACCAGTCAGTTTACAAATACATATCTTCCGTTGCGCGACGTTGCTTTTAATACGCTGCGGGAAGCGATTTTACGCGGAGAGTTAAAACCGGGAGAACGGCTGATGGAAGTGCAGCTGGCAGAGAAACTTGGTGTGAGCAGGACGCCTGTCCGAGAGGCTATCCGCAAGCTGGAACTGGAAGGAATGGCGGTCACGATACCGCGAAGAGGAGCGATTGTAGCCGGAATGACGGAAAAGGATATGGAAGATGTGTTACAGGTCAGGAGGGCGTTGGAAGAACTGGCAGTACAGATTGCCTGCGAGCAGATTTCCATGTCACAGATGAAAGAATTAAAAGAAGCAATGGATGCATTTTCGCAGGCAACAAACGGTGTTGATCTGAAAGAAATAACGAATACGGATATTGAATTTCACGATATTATTTATCGTTCTACCGGCAACAGGCGGCTGTTGTCGATCATGAGTAATTTTGGAGAGCAGATGTATCGTTATCGTGTGGAATATTTAAAAGAACGGGAGAATTACCCGATTCTGGTAGAGGAGCATGCGCAGATTGTAGAAGGATTGCAGCGGCGTGATAAAGATGCCGTAACCGAAATTATGCGGCGCCATGTGACGAATCAGGCAGTCGAAATGAAAAAGATTATCCGTGAACAGGGATAAAAACAGAAGAATGGTAAATGATAAAGAGCAGATTCTTATTTGGAATCTGCTCTTTTTTGTGAAAGGAACAGAAGTATTTAGTATTGAAAAGAACAAAAAGCGGGGGAAATCCGCTTGTTTTAAATAGAAATGAGTGTAAAAGTATGAAAAAAGATGAACGTAAAAACCAACAGGATACAAAAGAAGCTCTTGCGGAAACAATTACGGACTCCCTGGAATGGAACCTGGAAAAATTTCAGCAGATTTTTGCAGACTGCGACGATATTAAAATGAAAAAAATGACGCTGGGACAGTCTGCGGATGTGGAAGCGGCGATTGCTTATATCGAAGTATCAGTCGGAAATATGCTGGTAGAAAATTCCGTGCTGGGCAAATTACTGAATCATATGTGTGAATTAAAAAAAGACCAGATTTACCGTGTACTGGAGTTTAATGCTCTCGGCATTTCGGATATGACGGTATTTGACAAGTTTGAGGACGCGGCTTCCGGACTGCTGACCGGAGATGCGATCTTATTTATAGACGGATTTGCGGGCGCCGTGAAAATTCCAGACAAAGGATATCCGGCGATGACGATTATGGAGCCTAAATCCGAACAGACGATCCGGGGATCACGGGAAGGATTTACAGAATCCATAAAAGTAAATGCGGCGCTGATTCGAAAAAGAATCCGTTCTCCGCTTATAAAAGTAAAACAGAAAACGTGCGGCATCCGTTCCGATACGCTCGTATTTTTGGTATATATGGAGGATTTGATACAGGACGAACTGCTGGAAACGATTGAGGGGAGGCTGGATCAGTTTGAGATTGACGGCGTGATGGACAGCGGGATTGTAGAGCAGTTGACGGAAAGCAGCTGGTGTTCCCCGTTTCCGCAGTTTCAGACGACAAAACGTCCCGACCGGGCTTCTATGGCGATATTGGAGGGCAGGATTTTATTAATGACGGATAATTCGCCGGAAGTTTTAATTTTGCCGACGGATTACAATTCTTTTATACAGACGAGCGACGACTATTACAGACGCTGGGAAATCGTATCTTTTACAAGAGTATTGCGTTATATCGCTTCGGTCCTTGCCATGGTATTTCCGGCTCTGTATTTGACGGCGTTAAATTTCCATGCGGAACTGATACCGGGAAATCTGCTTTCCACGCTGGTACAGGCGAGGCAGGGCGTCCCTTTTCCCGCGGTGCTGGAATTGCTGTTTATGGAACTGGCATTTGAGCTGCTAAGGGAAGCGGGCGTGCGTATGCCGGGAAATATGGGAAATGCAATCGGAGTCGTTGGAGGCCTGATCGTCGGACAGGCCGCGGTGGAAGCGAATCTTGTAAGTCCGGCGGTTGTGCTGGTAGTAGCGTTTACCGCACTCTGTTCGTTTACGATACCGAATGAGGATTTTGCCTCTGCGTTCCGTTTGTTAAAATTTGTACTGTTGATTTTAAGCGCGGTATTGGGATTTGCAGGATTGTGGATCGGAATCTTTTTACTGGTTACGCACCTGGCACATCTGGAAAGTTTTGGGATTCCGTATTTGATGCCGCTGTCAGGCACGGATGCCGGCGTGGTAGATGCGGATAAAGATTTTCTGCTGCGGGCACCGTTGTCTGCTTTGAAAAACAGGCCGCCATATGCAAATAAGGCACAAAAGCGAAAATTTAACTGGAAGAAATAATAACAGAAAATTTGCAAAAGCGGAAATTTAACTGGAAGAAATAGGAAGTAAAAAGCGAGGAACGCAAAGTATGTTTGGAAAAAATCAACGGATTTCACAAATGCAGATTGGAAGGATGTTGGCATTACAGCTTTTGGGAACCGGAATGTTCCTGCCCTCATTATTATCGGAATTGGGTTTGGTACAGGGATTGGCCTGCCTGATTATCGGCGCGGTTGTCACCGGAATTTTATGTCTGGGAATAAAAACGCAGGTTTATCATTGGACGGTTGGCAGGCTTATTTATGGAATTTATTTCTTTCTTCTTGCCGGAATTGTTTTTTGTAAAATGATCGAAATATTGCAGATTATTTTTCTGCCGCAGGTATCAATGATATTTTTGACAATGGTACTGGCGCTGACCGTGTTATATGCTATTTGGAACGGTGTGGAGGCACAGCTCCGTATTTTTGACGTATGGTTTTGGTTTTGTGTTATATTTATATGTTTTGTACTGGTCGTCTGGATCCTCTCAATTGTAAAAAGCGACTGGCTGCCGCTCTGGCAGGTTTCGTCTTTTGCAGGGCTTTGGGAAAGCGGACGGCAGGGTCATGCAAACGGAATAAAAAATATTGTTTTGGGGTGTTTATACAGCTTTTGCGCATTTTTGCCGTTGCTGCAGTGTGCGGAACTGAACCGATATAAGAATATCAGGAAGCGGACGCGGAAAAGCCTGCTTTTTGTTCTGATCCTGACAGCCGGAGCGGCGGCAGTTGTTTATACGGTTTTGCAGCTGGGGTATGGGAGGAACCTGATCCGTGAAATGTTTTTTCCGTATCTGGTGTTTGTCAGCGATATCAGCATTTTGAAAAAAGGGCTGGCTTTTATTGTAGGAGCCTGGCTGAGCGCACTGTTTTGCGTGTTGGTGGCGGCTGCCGGATACGGAGCGCGGTTTCTTTCAGGAAAGGGAAAGGAAAAGAAAAAGCAGAAAACAGCAGCCGTAATCGCGACGGCAATACTGACCGTGTTGGGGTGCGTTTTTTATGCGTATGAATGGAATCATTCAGACTGGGCAAAAGCCAGCGGCGTTTTGCAGATGCAGAAAAACGGCTGGCAGCCGGGCAGCCGGGAAGTGGAAAACCAGGCGTATCCGATCGCGGTCGGATTTGATCTGGCGGAAGATAAAAACTGGAAAATGACATTCTGTTTTTCACAGGGAAAAGGAAACAGCGAGAAAGAGGAAAAAAAGGACCAGGAAAAACTGCTGTTTAGCATAGAGGCGGATTCGGTAGCGGAAGCGGAAGAAAAATTAAAAGAACAGGAAAAAGGAAATTTGAATACCATGCATATACAGGCAGTCATATTGTCGGAGGAGATTTTGCGGGATTCGGAAAGTATGCGGCTGTTATGTAAAGACTGGCTGTCATTGAAAACGAGAACCGGGAGCGCGATCTGTTTTCAATCGCGGAATCCGGAAGAAGATCTGAAAGCGTTACAGGAAAAGCTTCCGACGTATTCGGCATGGAAAAAACTGGCGGTCAGCCAGCGCGAAGAAAACGGAGGAAAGAAAATCACCTTTTCACAGGTATTGATCTGGTGGAAAAACAGTGATGATCAGGACGGGATACTGCAATTTGTGCCTGTGATAAAGGGAAATTGATAAAGAGCGGATTAAAAGCAGGCTGCATTGCCTATACTTTGCATATGGGGGAATAAAAACCGCCAAATGCTGATATAAGAAATGAGGAAAAGATATGTTTTATCATCATACAGGCAATCGTGGGACAGATCATTATGGTAACGGTAAAAAGTGCAGGAGAAAAAAAATTACCGTCAGGGCGCTGGCAGCGTCGGCCTGTGCGGCTGTTTTGCTGGCGGGAGGAATACAGGCAGCCAGACAGGTTTCTGTGCAGCAGTCGCTGGCGAAAAAGGTATTGAGATTCCATGTACGTGCCAACAGCGACAGCGTTTCGGATCAAATTTTAAAATATCAGGTTCGGGACGAAGTGGCGGCCTGTCTGCAGGAGGAACTGATACAGGCAGATTCTCTTTCGGAAAGCAGGCAGATTGTCGCTGCGTCATTGGAAGAAATTGAAAATACGGCGCAGGGAGTGCTTGACGCGAAAGGCAGTGATTATTCTGTAAAGGCGTCCATCGGGGAGGAATGGTTCCCGCAGAAAAATTATGGCAGATTTTGTTTCCCGCAGGGAAAATATGAAGCGCTGGTACTGGAGATCGGGAGCGGGAAAGGGAGAAACTGGTGGTGCGTGATGTATCCGAATATGTGCTTTTCCGGCAGCGTTTACGAAGTGGACGAAACCGGAAAAGAGTTGAAAGAAGTATTGGATGAAGAGGAATACAGGCAGGTAATTAAAAATAAAGATTATAAGGTAAGCTTTAAGGGGTTGAATAATTTAGTAAAAAAAGTTAAAATAAGACGCTAGTACAACAAATATTAAATAACTGACATCTTCACTTGTCTAATTGCTCAGCTACTGTGTCAGAAAAGATGGATGGACAGGATTTATGTATAAAAATATAAAAACAGGAAATCGGATAATGAAATATGAACCGGTTGGCGTGTTTGATTCAGGGGTTGGCGGGCTGACCGTTGCCAGGGAAATTATGCGTCAGCTTCCAAAGGAACGAATCGTATATTTTGGAGATACAGCGAGGGTTCCGTACGGGAGCAAGTCGCAGGAAACGATTATACGATATTCGCGTCAGATTATCCGTTTTTTAAAAACCAGAAATGTAAAAGCGATCGTAGTCGCCTGCAATACGGCGAGCGCTTTTGCGTTGGATACGATTCAGCCAGAACTTGATATACCGATTATCGGAGTGGTCAAGCCGGGGGCAAAAATCGCGGCGGAAACAACGCGCAGCGGAAAAGTTGGTGTGATTGGGACGGAGGGGACCATCCGCAGCCGGATTTATACAGAAACGATCGCAAAACATGATCCGAACATACAGGTCATGGCAAAAGCCTGTCCTCTCCTGGTGCCGTTGGTAGAAGAAGGATGGTTAAAGGATAAGATTACGGTAGAAGTTGCGACGAGGTATTTACAGCCGTTTCTGGAATCGGATGTAGACACTCTGATTATGGGCTGTACTCATTATCCGCTGCTTCGTTCTATGCTGCGCAGGATTCTTGGGAATCAGGTGAATCTGGTGAATCCGGCGTATGAAACGGCGCGCGGGTTAAAAAGGCTTTTACAGGATAACGATTTGGTTAACGACGGAAAGTGTACGGCGGACGGAAAGCACTACGAGTTTTATGTCAGCGATGCCGCGGAAAAATTTATGGAATTTGCGAATAACATTCTTCCATATGATATAGATAATACACAGTTAATACATATTGAGGAGTATTAAATATGACAAAAGAAGTGTTTGTATCCATCAGTGGGTTGCAGGTTGCAAATGGTGATAATGAAGGGCCGATTGAAATAATTTCAAGCGGAGAATACTATTTTAGAAATGATAAACATTATATATTGTATGACGAAGTAACGGAAGGATTCAGCGACGTTACAAAAAATGTGATTAAAATCAGCAAAGACTGCGTCGAGATTACGAAAAAAGGCGTTTCCAACGTGCATATGCTGTTTGAGAAAAATAAAAAAAATATGACTTATTATTATACGCCGTTTGGAAGCATACTGATCGGACTGGATGCAAAAAAAATACAGACGGAAGAATCGGAAACTCATATTCATACGGAGATCGAATACGGACTGGATATCAATTATGAATATCTGGCAAATTGTTATATTTCTCTGGATGTGAAATCAAAAGATGCGGGAGATTTTTCTTTGTCATGAACTGATTCATGAGTTTTATTACGGGAAGTTCCCGGAAAAGATGCTAAGGCTGTGCTGCTTTTACGGTACAGCTTTTTTTGACGCCGTTTTCTTTGCAGTAAATCGTTGCTTTTCCGGTGGAAACGGCGGTGCCCGGACGGTACAGCGCCAGGCGTCTTTTTGACAGAGTGACAGTAGGTTTTTTCACGGTTACTTTGCAAACAGCGGTAGTTCCCTGCACGCTGACTTTGATATCGGCTTCTCCTGGTTTTTTCGCAGTAACGACTCCGTATGTATTCACGGAAGCTACGGCGCTGTTGGAACTTTTAAACGTCGGCAGTTTTCCGTTGGAAGTGACGGCGATTAACTGATATTCATCGGAAATATTCATTTGTTTCTGATAACTGGACAGGATAATGGGCGGAATGTTTGCCGCAGAAACGGAAAATGGCGTTAACGGCCAGCAGATCAGAATACTTAAAAGTAATAAAAGAAAAAGTTTGGATAAAGAATTTTTCATAAGAGAGTCCTCCTCGTTGAGTGTAGGAACTGTCCCGGAAAAATCTCCCGCGCACGTTGGTATGAAAAACGTGTAATAAGAAAATAACATGGCAAAAGAGGGGTGTAAAGGGCGATAGGTGATTTTTCATAAAATTTTTATGGAAATTACGTTTTAAAATATGGTCAGAAGTTGGCAGCATAAAAAGTCTGATTTCATTGGTACGCTGTCAGTCCCATACAAAATATAACAATTGCCTGCTCCATCAAATGGATTTTCTAAACCGCTCTGCCAGGATTACTTTTGCGTACGCAACCGCCCTCGATGCGCCGTCCGGGCGCACTCGGACTTTTGAGGACATCCCTGTCTTCAAATTGCTGACCAAATACAGAGCGCTAAGAAAATCTCATTTTCTTCCGCAAGGACAATTGGTTATTATTTTGTATGGGACTGACATTCCACGTCTGTGAAAGCCTGCCTTTATGCTGCCAGTCTTCTGAAATATTTCACGGAACTATTGGAACTGCCGGTACGTTGGCTTCTTCCTCTTACAAAAATGTTGCCAGAACAGTTTGCCGCCGATGGTTTCAGGCAGACGGCACAAAACAGGATGGACTGTCCTTGTGCAGGAAAATGAGAGGCTCTTACTCCCACCGTATTTATACAGCAATTTGGGGACAGGGATGTCCCCAAAAGCCCGAGTGCGCCCGGATGGCGCATCGAGGGCGGTTGTGTCAGAAGCCGTAAAATATCCCGGCGGGATTAGAGCCTCCATTTGACGAAACAGGCAGGACAGCATGTTTTGTGCCAGATGCCGTCCGGAATCATGCAGCAAATGTTCTGATAATATTTTTTATAACACTTTACAGGGCAAAATGCCCTTGTGTAAAAAGTATGGAAATGATATACTCAAAAAAAATAATAAAACAAATGGGGGACCTATTTTATGAGTGTGAGGAAAGCGATTATTCCGGCAGCCGGCCTTGGAACCCGTTTTTTGCCGGCAACGAAAGCGCAGCCGAAAGAAATGTTAGCGATCGTAGACAAGCCGACGATCCAATATATTATTGAAGAAGCGGTGGCTTCCGGAATTAAGGATATTATTATCGTGACAGGGAGGAATAAACGTTCCATTGAAGATCACTTTGACCGCTCTATAGAACTGGAAATAGAACTGGAAAAGAGCGGCAAGCAGGAAATGCTTACTATGGTAAAAGAAATTTCCGAAATGGCAAATATCCATTATATCCGGCAGAAAGAGCCGCGGGGACTGGGACATGCCATCCTTGCCGCACGGCATTTTATCGGTGACGAACCGTTTGCGGTATTGCTTGGCGACGACGTGGTAGTGTCCAAAACTCCATGTTTAAAACAGATGATAAATGTATTTAACGAGTACCGCACTTCCATACTCGGTGTACAGACCGTGCCGCACGAACTGGTAAATAAATACGGGATTGTGGAAGGAAAACAGGTGGACGACCGTGTATATAAAGTAAAAGACATGGTCGAGAAACCGGATCTTGAAGCGGCGCCGTCAAATATTGCCGTGCTGGGGCGTTATATCATTTCCCCGCAGATATTTGATTATCTCGAAACCCAGGATGCTGGAGCAGGCGGCGAGATTCAGTTGACGGACGCATTAAAGCGGCTTTCGAAAGAACAGGCGATGTATGCGTTTGATTTTAAAGGACACCGTTATGATGTGGGAAGCAAAATGGGATTTTTGCAGGCAAATATAGAATTCGCACTGCGCAATGATTCGCTGAAAGAAGAAATGCAGCAGTATTTGGAAAAACTTCATGAAAATATGGAGGAAATGCTGGATTATGAATAATAGTGAGTGGAAATAAAAGGAGCGGCCTTTTGGGCCGCTTTATATATTTTGTTATATTTGATTTCAGGCATCCAATTTGCTGCGGAGCTTTTCAAAAAATCCCTGTTTCTTCTGCGGGGCTTCAATAGCGCTGTGAATCCCTTTTACCGCCGTCAGATAAAGACCGCTGACAGTTGCCTTTACTTCTTTTTTTACCGGTACAAAATCAAACAATTCCATATCGCAGATCAAAACCATGATTTTTGGCCCGACCTTTGCTTTGACAATCGGAACTTTACGGCCCAGCATACGTTTCGGCGTCTGATCCAGTACCGCCTGCGGAAGTCCGGCGTCCCGAAGTTTCATTTTCTTTTTATCAATAATTAACATGGATACATTTTGAGCAGCAGCATTTATCTGTGCTTGTTGCTCGTCCCGTTTTTTCTCCGCGCGTTTTCCCAGAAAGTATAAAAGGACTAAAACGGCGGCAACAGCGATCAATACAATAATTAATACTTTAATTCCTACTGGCACTTGTATTTCCTCCCAAATTGAAATCTGTTTACCATTGTACCATTGTTTGTTTTAAAAATCAATGTGAAAAATATATGAATTTCTATTAAAAAGGCTTTCCATTTAAATTGTTTTGTGTTATCGTGTGTAAGTATGGACGTTGACTACCGGCTTCTACAAAGGCCGGAGATGATCAGGCAAAATGAAACAGGAAGGTAATTGTGGAATGAAGAAAAAATTAGTGATAGCATTGTTGATAGCTGCAGCGCTTGGCATTGCAGGAGGATGCGGCAAAGATTCGAAAAATATCAGCAGCGATACGGTTACGGAGGGCGTTTCTTCTGATGTTGCGGCTGAAATGATTGAGTACGATGTGGAAGACTATGTGACGCTCGGGGATTATAAAGGTATAGAAGTATCAATAGAAAATACGTATGACGTAACGGATGAAAGCGTGAAGCAGGAAGTAGAAACTCAGATTGCGGCATATCCGGTGTACAATAAACTGGACAAAACGACGGTAGAAAACGGCGATCTGATCAATCTGGATTATGAGGGAAAGGTAGACGGAGAAGCGTTTGACGGCGGCACGGCGAAAGGACAGTATCTGGAAATCGGTTCCGGTTCCTTTATCGAGGGATTTGAAGAAGGGTTAGTTGGAGCGGAAGTTGGGAGTACCGTAGAGCTGAACCTGACGTTTCCGGAAAAAAATTATAAAGAAGATCTGGCCGGAAAAGACGTGGTATTTACGGTAACGGTCAACAGCATTGAAGAAAAAGTCGATATAAATTTCGACACACTGACGGACGAATTTGTTTCGGAAAACTTCGGGAGCGAATCAGTGGACGCTTATGTGAAAGGCGTACGGGAAAATCTGGAAACAACCGCCGCAGAAAACAAGGAAGCCGCGATTCAGAATGCAGTATTCTCTGTTGTCAGGGAAAACGCGACGTTTAGCGGCCTGCCGGAAGGATTATTGGATCAGAGAGTAGATCAATATATGAAACAATTTGAGGAAATGTGTGATGCTTACGGACTCACATTAGAAGACTATCTTTCCAGTTATTATCAGATGACGGTAGAAGATTTCCAGACACAGATGGAAGACTATATGCAGTTTCAGCTGGAAGCGCAATTAGTATTAGAGGCAGTGGCAAAAGCCGAAAAGCTGGAATTGGATGAAGAAGGATTTCGGGATTATGTGAATGAAGTCGTATCCAGCAGCGGTTTGGAAAGTGAAGATGCATTGTATGACCAATATGGGAAAGACTATGTGGAAGAGCAATATATAAATACAGAGATGTCTATGAAGTTTTTGGTGGACAATGCGAAAGTAACCTGGACGGAACCGGAACAGACGACAGAACCGGCTGATGCGGCAGGGGAGAACACGGAAGCACCGGCTGATGCGGCAGGGGAGAATACGGAAGCGCCGGCCGATACCGAAGGCGAGGCTTCCGCGGCAGAATAAAAAGCAGGCAGTTTTTGGGTAACAGATTGTTTTTGCGGCAGTAAGCTGCGAGGGGGGATAGAATTATGGAATTGGTGAACATACGGAATCTGTTTCGGGAAAAAGAAACGTATATCGGCAGGCAGGTGACAGTCGGCGGATGGGTACGCAGTATCCGGAGTTCCAAAACGTTTGGCTTTATTGTGGTAAATGACGGGACTTTTTTTGAACCGCTGCAGATCGTTTACAGTGATATGCTGAGCAATTTTGCAGAAGTGGAAAAACTGAATGTCGGCGCGGCGATTATAGTCAAAGGGACGTTAGTAGAAACGCCGCAGGCAAAGCAGCCGTTTGAAGTCCAGGCGGAAACAGTGGAAATTGAGGGGGTGTCCGGACCGGATTATCCGCTGCAGAAAAAACGTCATTCATTTGAATATTTAAGGAGTATTTCGCATTTGAGAGCAAGGACCAATACTTTTGAAGCGGTATTTCGGGTGCGTTCCCTGATTGCCTATGCCATTCACAAATTTTTCCAGGAGCGGGATTTTGTTTATGTGCATACGCCGATCATTACAGGAAGCGACTGCGAGGGTGCCGGAGAAATGTTTAAAGTGTCCACGTTGGATTTTGCAAACCTGCCGATGACGGAAGATGGGGAATTGGATTACAGCAAAGACTTTTTTGCAAAACCGGCAAATCTGACGGTCAGCGGGCAGTTAAACGGGGAAACGTATGCGATGGCGTTTAAAAATATTTATACGTTTGGACCGACATTCCGTGCGGAAAATTCCAATACCTCGCGCCATGCCGCAGAATTTTGGATGATTGAGCCGGAGATTGCGTTTGCGGACCTGGAAGACGATATGGTTCTTGCGGAAAGTATGTTGAAATTTATTATCCGGTATGTGCTGGAACATGCGCCGGAAGAAATGAACTTTTTTAACAGTTTTGTAGACAAGGGACTGTTAGAACGGCTGAATCACGTGTTACATTCGGAGTTTGCGCGTGTGACATATACGGAAGCCGTGGAGCTGCTGGAGAAGCATAATGATAAATTTGAGTATAAAGTATCATGGGGGGCGGATCTGCAGACAGAGCATGAAAGGTACCTGACCGAAGAAATTTATAAACGGCCGGTATTTGTGACCGACTATCCGAAAGAAATCAAAGCATTTTATATGAAATTGAATGACGACGGAAAAACCGTGGCGGCGGTGGATTGTCTGGTGCCGGGGATCGGAGAGATCATCGGCGGCAGCCAGAGGGAGGATGATTATGATAAACTTCTTGCCCGTATTCGTGAAAACGGGTTGAACGAAGAGGATTATGCGTTTTATCTGGATCTCCGTAAATACGGTTCGGCACGCCATGCCGGTTTTGGGCTGGGGTTTGAACGCTGTGTCATGTATCTGACCGGAATGTCGAATATCCGTGACGTGATTCCGTTTCCGCGTACGGTCGGGAACTGCGAATTGTAGTAATACGAAAAATTGGTTTGATTTTTGAAAATATTATACGGTTAAAAAAACGTTGTAAAGGCTTGGTTATAGCTTTTACAACGTTTTTTAATGGAATTTTAAGGTGATTCCTATATATTCGTATTAGCATAATCGGAACAAATATGTATTTGCCGTATGCTTTTTAACAATATAATCGGAACAGATAAAATTGTGCCGGAAAGGATTGGTGCAGACGATGTACATGAAATCGCATTTAGATGAATTGGAGGCTGAAGCAGTTTATATTATACGGGAGGTGGCCGCGGAATGTGAAAGACCCGTGATGCTTTATTCGATTGGAAAAGACAGTTCCGTGATGCTGCATCTGGCAATGAAAGCGTTTTATCCGGTCGAAATGAGAATTCACGGCTGGGATCCTAAAAATCAGAGACCGGAGATGTGGAAGCTTTATAACACATGGATATGTTCCGGAGAAAGTATGCGGGTCTTTCCGTTGTCAAACTGGACGGAGAAAGATATCTGGCAATATATTCTGAGGGAACAAATCGACATTGTTCCTTTATATTTTGCAAAAGAAAGGCCTGTGGTCTTTCGTAACGGAAACTGGATCATGGCAGACGATGAACGGCTGAAACTGAAAGCAGGGGAAGAGATTCTGCAAAAGAAAGTTCGCTTTCGGACTTTGGGATGTTACCCGCTGACAGGCGCGATAGAATCAGAGGCGGATACTTTGGAGAAAATCGTAAAGGAAACCATGGGGGAAGTTACCTCGGAGAGAACCAGTCGTGTGATTGACTACGAAGAAACCGGAAGCATGGAGCGAAGAAAGAGAGAGGGATATTTTTAATGAAGAATTTATTGAAATTTCTTACATGTGGAAGCGTGGACGACGGCAAATCTACACTGATTGGACATATGCTTTATGATGCAAAGCTTTTGTATACGGATCAAAGAAGAATACTGGAGTTGGACAGCAGATTAAAAAACAGGAACGGATTTCTGGATTATTCCCTGTTATTGGACGGACTGATGGCGGAGCGGGAGCAGGGAATTACGATTGACGTTGCCTACCGCTACTTTTCTACGGAGGCACGCAGTTTTATTGTGGCCGATGCGCCGGGGCATGAGGAATATACCAGAAATATGGCAGTGGGAGCATCGTTTGCAGATTTGGCGGTAATCCTGGTGGATGCGGCCAGAGGTGTTCAGAAACAGACCATACGGCATATTCGGATTTGCAGCCTGATGGGGATTCCGGCATTTTGTTTTTGCTGTCAATAAGATGGATCTGGTGCATTACAATAAGCAATATTTTGATGAAGTTGTGTCAGAGATTGAAAAGGTTGCGGCCGAATTTCGAGTAGAGAGTTCTGTCAGCATTCCGGTGTCTGCCACGGAGGGGGATAATATTACCGGTTCATCCGTGGGAATGGGATGGTATACCGGAAAACCGCTGCTGGCTTATCTGGAAGAGGTGGATGTAGCCGGAGGCCGAAAAGAGGAGGCAGGGTTTGTAATGCCGGTGCAGCGGGTATGCAGGCCGAATTCGAATTATCGCGGATTTCAGGGGGCAGGTAGAGTCTGGGAGCATTTCCGTATCTTCGGAAGTTACGGTACTTCCTACAGGAGAGAAAGCTACGATAAAGGCCATTTACAGAGGGAATATGTCCGTGGAAACGGCTAAAACCGGCTGGCCGGTGTCTGTTTCGTTTCATCAGGAAGTGGATGTTTCCAGAGGGTGCGTGCTGGTAAAAGATTTTACCGGAATGGTCAGTAACCTGTTTTCGGCCCGTTTGCTGTGGCTGGATGATGAGCCGCTGATTCCCGGAAAAAACTTTCGGGTTGAGATTGGTACAAAGACTGTGCCGGGTACGGTAATGTCCGTGAAATACAAAATAGATATTGATAACGGGAATCATGTTCCGGCGGATATTATTTATAAGAATGAAATTGCAGACTGCCAGATCTCATTGTCTGAAAAAGTGGTATTGAATAAATTTGAAGAGTGCGAAATATTGGGCGGATTTATACTGATCGACCGTGTAAGCAATATGACTTCTGCTTGCGGGGTGATTCAACAGGGGATACGGCGGTTGAATAACCTGGTATGGCAGGAAACGGATGTGGACAGGCAGATGAGGGCGGCACAGAAAGGACAAAAGCCGCGGACGCTGTGGTTTACCGGGTTGTCCGGTTCCGGTAAATCTTCGCTGGCCAATGCCCTGGAAAAACAATTGCTGGCATTGGGAAAGCATACCATGTTGTTAGACGGAGACAATGTACGTATAGGACTGTGCCGGAATCTTGGTTTTACCCATCAGGATCGGATTGAAAATATCCGCAGAGTGGCAGAAGTAGCCAGACTGATGAACGATGCAGACTTGATTGTGTTGACGGCCTTTATTTCACCGTATATTCAGGATCGGGAAAATGCCAGAAACATTATTGGGGAAGGCTTTGTGGAAATTTATGTGAGTACGCCGCTGGAAGTGTGTGAACGGCGGGATGTGAAAGGATTGTACCGGAAAGTCCGGAAAGGGGAAATTTCTGATTTTACAGGAATTTCCAGCGTATATGAACCGCCTGTGAAACCGGAAATCAGAATTGATACCAGTCGGTGTACACTGGACGAGGCTGTGGAACAGATTATAAACCGGTTACGTCCGGATATTTAAAATAACAGAGTTTCAGGGATAAACTGTAAAAGAAAATGAGGAAAAAGATGAAAACATTGTATTTACATATTGGAACGCCAAAGACAGGGACGACCGCTATCCAACATTTTTGCTATGACAACCAAAAGTTGCTTGAGGAAAGGGGATATTGCTATCCTATGTTTCCGTATCCGTATTTGACGAACCGTTCCAGGCTGGACTGGAAGCGGAACGGACTTTTTTTACAGGCGATTTATTCTGATCAGGATGGTGTACGGAATAAAAAAATTGAGAAAGAAATTTTAAAAAACGGACTGCAGAAAGTCCGGGAACTGTTTCAGACGTATAACCGGATTATATTGTCCGATGAAGGGATCTGGCGTGCAGCGGCCAACTGGCGTAAAAGTATTTGGAAAGAGCTGAGGGAGGAAGCAGAAAAGGGTGGATTTACCATTAAAGTGATTGCTTATATCCGAAAACAGGAAGAACTGATAGAATCATGGTGGAATCAGACGGTAAAGCACGGAATTTCAAAGAGCAACGTGTCGAAGTGGGAGGAGTTTCAAACCATATATCCCAAATACATTAATCTGGATTATTATGCTCTGTTGAAAGCGGCAGCAGATGAATTAGGTACGGAAAATATTGTGGTGCGCCGGTTTCACAGGGATTTTTTTGAGGGCGGCAGTCTTCTGAGTGATTTTATGCACGTTTTGGGTTTGGAACTGACAGATGACTATCTGATTCCGGAACAGTCGGCCAACACCAAAATGGCAGAGAATTACTGCGAGATAAAACGGATTATCAACGGAATGCCGGAAGTAGAGTTGAAAGAGCGATGGCGTTATGAACATCTGTTAAGAATTCTTTCTCCGGTTTCCGACAAAGAATATCCCTGTAGAATGTTTTCCCCGGAAGAAGCGGCTGATTTTATGAAAACATATGAGGAAAGTAATCGAAAGCTGTATGAAACATTTCTGTCGGACGGTAAGCCACTATTTGCGGAAAAAGATATTTTTTGGGAAAAATGGCAGGCGGACAATCCGCATATGCTTACAGACATGGTGCGCTTTCTTGTAATCTGTGATCTTAACAGAAAAGAAGAAATCAGTAGAAAAGCGGAAGAAATCAGACGGATGGTGGAAGAAGCCAGGTGGGGAAAGCGGGTGAAGAAGTATTTGAAAAATATGTGGTATAAATGTAAAAATGAAATACAGGAGAATTAAATTCAAAATTTCTGTAAAAGAAGAAAAAGGCGGAAGGGTTCCGTCTTTTTTTGTTGACAGTGCCGAAGCGAAAATATAATATAGAACATAGGAGCAAAGCGGGATTTTCCTGACAGGGAGAAAAGAATGAAAAAGATAGAATTGGTGGCGCCGTGCCATTTTGGACTGGAATCGGTATTAAAAAAAGAAATTTATAATCTCGGATATGAAATATTGCGTGTGGAAGACGGCAGGGTGACGTTTGAGGGAGATGCGGAAGCCGTTTGCAGAGCTAATGTTTTTTTACGGACGACGGAAAGAGTACTGTTAAAAGTGGGGCAGTTCCATGCAGAAACGTTTGAAGAGCTTTTTCAGGGAATCAAACGGCTTGAATGGGAGCAGTATCTTCCGGCTGATGCCAAATTTTGGGTAAAAAAGGCTTCATCTGTGAAAAGTAAGCTGTTCAGTCCGTCGGATATACAATCCATAGTGAAAAAAGCAATTGTGGAGCGGTTAAAAGGAACGTATCACAAATCCTGGTTTGAAGAAGATGGAGCGTTATTCCCGATCCGCATCTTTTTAATGAAAGATGAAGTAACCGTAACGATCGATACAAGCGGGGAATCATTACATAAACGGGGATACCGGACGATGGCTGGGGCGGCTCCGCTGTCAGAAACGCTGGCGTCTGCGCTGCTTATGCTGACACCATGGAATAAGGAGCGGATTCTGGTAGATCCGTTTTGCGGCAGCGGAACATTTTTGATCGAGGCGGCAATGATAGCAGCTAATATCGCGCCAGGGATGAAACGTTCTTTTCAGGCGCAGCAGTGGGAACATCTGATCGGCAAAAGTTTGTGGCGTGAGGCAGTGGAAGAAGCGAAAGAGCTGATGGACAGAAATGTAGAAACGGATTTGCAGGGATATGATATTGACGGCAGTGTTATAAAAACGGCGCGTGAAAATGCGAAACGGGCGGGTGTTGCCGGCCTCATCCATTTTCAGGAGCGTCCTGTCAGTAAACTCAGCCATCCGAAAAAGTACGGTTTTGTTGTCACAAACCCTCCTTACGGGGAGCGGCTGGAAGATAAGGACGCCTTGCCGGAGCTGTACCGACAAATCGGCGATGCGATGAGGAATCTGGATACATGGTCGGTCTATCTGATTACCGGCTATGAGGATGCCGAAAAATATATTGGCAGGAAAGCGGATAAAAACCGGAAAATATATAATGGTATGATTAAAACATATTTTTATCAGTTTTCAGGGCCAAAGCCGCCGAAAAGAAAACAGCAGTAAGTAAATGTTCCTAAAATATAATAGGAAAAGAGAACAGCAGCGAGTAAGTGTTCATGAAATATTATAAGAGATATTTAATATTTGCGGCTGTGGTCATAGCCGCGGCGTTTTTAAAATTTCATATACCGGAAAGTGGGCTGGTACAGATTGTGAAGCAGGGGGATGTTCCGATGGAAACGGATATCTGGAACCCGTTGATTGCTTCCGATGTTAACAGCAGGGAATTGAAAGTGCAAATCGGGGGCAGGGAATTTACAAATCAGGAAACCGGTGCATATATGGATGAAAATCTGAACCTGATGGTTCCGGCGGGCATTTTACAGGAATCTTTCGATTGTGCCGCCCATGTTTACAATAACAACAGATTGGTTCTGGAAAAACAAAACGACGTTTTAGAATTTTCACTTGGAGAGGCATCCATACAAATCAATGACGAAAAAGAAGAACTTTCGTCGCCGATGACAGAACAAAACGGAGAGTATTTTGTCCCTTTGGCAGAAATATCGGAGGGATTCCATTACGGCCTGGAGTGGGACGTACATAAAAATGCGGCGTCAGCGATCCAGAAGGAACCGGAGGGGGATCATTTGCCGTCTTCCTATGACCTGAGGGAAAGAGGCCGTACTTCTGCGGTACGGAATCAGGGACCGTTTGGAACCTGCTGGGCGGCCGCGGCATTGACAGCGATCGAATCTTCGATATTGCCGGAAGAGAACAGCTATTTTTCCGTCGACCATATGAGTATGAACAACAGTTTTTCCGTCGACCAGTATGATGGCGGAGATTATACGATGGCTATGGCATATCTGACGGCATGGCAGGGACCTGTATTGGAAAAGGACGATCCTTACGGCGACGGAGTCAGTGACAGCAGCCTGACGGCAGTCAAACATATTCAGGAAATACAGATCATAGAAGACAAAGACTATCAGGCAATTAAAGATGCCGTATTTAAATACGGCGGTGTGCAGACGTCGGTATACAGTACATTGACGAACAGCAGGAGCAATACGCCGTATTACAATCGGGATACCAGGTCATATTGCTATATTGGTGAAGAAAAACCGAATCATGACGTTGTGATCATTGGCTGGGACGACAGCTATCCGAAAGATAATTTTAACGGGGAGCCGGAAGGCGACGGCGCATTTATCTGCCAGAACAGCTGGGGAGAAAATTTTGCGGATCATGGGGTGTTTTATGTGTCATATTATGATTCGAATATCGGTCTGCACAATATTGTGTATACGTCTATTGAGAATGCAGATAATTATGACGCAGTCTATCAGAGCGACCTGTGCGGCTGGGCAGGGCAGATCGGTTATAGTCACGAAAGTATTTACGGCGCCAATGTATATACGGCAAAAACCGCGGAAAATCTTGAAGCAGCAGGGTTTTATGCCGTCGGAAAGAATACGGAATATACGCTGTATGTTGTGAAAAATTTTGAGGACAGACACTCTTTTGCGGATAAGGTGCAGGTGGCGTCGGGAACGCTGTCGGCTCCGGGGTATTATACAGTAAAATTTCAAAAGGATATCGCCCTGGAGGCCGGAGAGGATTTTGCAGTAGTGTTGTATATCAGCACTCCTGGGCAGGTGCATCCGCTGGCCGTGGAGTACAGGGCGGACGATAAAACGGCAGGCGTTATTTTGGATGACGGCAGAGGATATATCAGCGCCCGGGGAAATAACTGGGAATCCGTAGAAGAAACGCAGAACTGCAATGTCTGCCTGAAAGCATATACGAAACAACGTTAAAAATATTGTTAAGAAATATTGTTACGAAATAGAAAAATAGTAAGAGGGTTATATTTTTTGTGGAACAAAAGATAATAAAAGCATTCAGCATCAGCTGCCTGCTATCAGCTCTTTTGGGATGTCTTTTGCTGTTTTGGTTAGCGCCGAATCATAAAAACGTGATCACGGCAAGAGAGCAGAGGCAGCTTCTGGCGCAGCAGGAAAAAGAAAAGCTTTCCAAAATGAGCGGTCTGGAACTGATGAAATATTATACGGCTAAAAAGGAAAAACTTGATGAAGAACAGGCTGGAATATTCACCCAGCAATTGCGGCTCCAATTGCCGAGAGGCGTGGATCTGGAAGATCTTTCGATTGATAACGATTATGTGGGGCAATGTTTGACTGTCAGCATCCCGACAAAAGATGAAGACTATTTTTATAATTATCCGATGATCGGCAAGAGCGGCCATATTGTTGATCTGAACCTTGAGTCAGACGGGAAAACCGCAATGCTGCAGATTATGCTGGACGGGGTATATGAACTGGACGCAGAGCAGGACAACCAGTATTTGTATCTGGATTTTATTTCTCCGTCGGATTTGTATGATAAAATCGTAGTGATAGATGCGGGACACGGTGGAAGTGATCCGGGAGCCGTCCGGACGGGAGTTAATGAAAAAGACATTGACCTGGCGATTTTGCTGCAGTTAAAAGAACTGTTTGACAAGCAGAAAGATGTGAAAGTGTACTATACGCGCACAACAGATGAAAATCCGGCGCTGCATGACCGGGTTCGGCTGGCAAACCAGGCAGGCGCAGACCTGTTTTTAAGCATCCATAATAATGCGGTGATAACAGATGCCAGTACGGTAAACGGCACGAAAGCTATGTATAATGAAACAGAAGAGGAAAATGAACAGTACGGTTCCAGGGAGTTTGCACAAATTTGCCTGGAAGAAGTCTGTGACGGGACGGGCAGCACGAATCTGGGGCTGGAGGCAGGCAGCAGAATTTTGATTATCCGGGAAAGTGAGATGCCAATGGCGTTGATAGAGGTGGGTTTTATGTCGAATGCAGCGGAACTGGGGAGGTTAAACAGCGAAGAGTACCAGAAGCAGACGGCGGAAAGCCTGTATCGGGCAGTTATGCGAGCTTACGAGCAGGGTTTTTAACGGACTGTGCCCGGAAAGGCTGGGCATATACGTTTTATGTGCAGGAAAAGGAGAAAAGAGGACATGAAAAAAATTATATTCGCAACGGGAAATGCGGATAAAATGAAAGAGATCCGTGAGATTTTAAGTGATTCCGGCCTGGAGATTTTATCTATGAAAGAGGCCGGGATGGCATGTGAGGCAGAGGAAAACGGAGCAACGTTTGAAGAAAATGCGCGGATCAAGGCAACAGCGATTGCTGCCAGGACGGATGCAATTGTACTGGCGGATGATTCCGGCCTGGAAATAGATGCTTTAAATAAAGAACCGGGTGTTTACTCCGCCAGATATATGGGAGAGGATACGTCATATCAAGTCAAAAACCGTGAGATTTTAAAGCGTATGGAAAATGTTGAAAGGGAGAAACGGACGGCTCGTTTTGTTTGTGCGGTCTGCGCTGTTTTTCCGGACGGGGAAGTGCATACGGTACGCGGAACGATCGAAGGCATGATTGGTTACGAGCCGAAAGGAGAAAACGGTTTTGGCTATGATCCGATTTTTTATGTACCGGAATACGGGTGTTCTACTGCCGAAATGACGCGGGAGCAGAAAAATGAAATCAGTCATAGAGGCAAAGCACTGCGGGAGATCAAAAAAGTGTTAATGAACAGATAGTAAAAGCGAAGAAAGGGGCGGCGGGGCTGACTGTGATGAGAGTGATGATTATCAGCGATACACATCGAAAGCACAGAAATTTGAAGACAGCGCTGGACAGAATGGTGCCGATCGACCGTTTGATCCATCTGGGGGATGCGGAAGGATATGAAGATTATATTGAGGAACTGGCGGGATGTCCGTTAGATATCATTGCCGGAAATAATGATTTTTTTTCTCCGTTAGAGTATGAAAAAGTGATCGTGATAGGAAAATACAAAATTTTTATGACGCATGGGCATTATTATTATGTGAATACGGGACTGCGCGACATCACGAGAGCGGGAGAAGCGAAAGGGGCGGACATCGTCATGTACGGACATACGCATTGCCCGTTGATTTCACGCAGAGGAGGAATCACTGTGCTGAATCCGGGCAGTATTTCCTATCCGAGGCAGGAAGGGCGCAAACCTTCTTTTATTATGATGGAAATAGACAAAGAAGGAGAGGCGCATTTTACGGTTCATTACATTATGGGTTCCATAAAAGCATAATTAGATTCATTGTTTTTCGAAAATTCAGGTTTAGTTTCATTAAAAACTTGAAATGGTTTCGAAAATGTCTTATAAATCAGGAACAAAAGACAGCCATAAACCCTTTATTTATTGAACAAATATAGGATTTATGGCTGTCTTCTTATGATCGGGGTGACAGGATTCGAACCTGCGGCCCCCTGGTCCCAAACCAGGTGCTCTAGCCAAACTGAGCCACACCCCGTTAAATGTTGTGCCATCTGCGACACAAACCATATTATATTATAACTCAATACGTATGTCAACATTTTTTTAGTTCTATAAATATTTATCCTTATCTGGTATCGGCCAAAATATGGTTTTTTAGATTCCTATTGGATTTAGAAAGGGGCAAATATGTGGAGATTATGGGAAGTATGGGGACAGGCAAACGGACTGTGCAGTTCCTTTGATGCTGATCCTGCCGCCGCTGTTTGGCGGACAGGTCATGATCTGGTGGAGCATGGTCCTGGCGAGGATTTTGTCAGTGCTTTTAGTCCCGGCCTTAAAGCAGCGTGTAGATAAGCAGGAAATGTCCTGATAAGATGCGGGGGCGATGAGTTTGTGAATAGTCGCAGTTTATTGGCTCTGTTTTAGTTTGTTGCTTTTCTTCGGAATGTGCCGCAGTAGTGTTTCTGCTATTCACACAAAATATTATTTTTTCTATTAACAATACGCACTATAAATGGATTAAAAAACATGCACACAAAAAAATTTTTATTATATATATATTTTAAAGAAAAGGTATATCTGCATATAGAAAATCGGTAGTTTTGAAATCCCTTTGTATTAGGAGGTAAATGAAATGAAAAAATATCCGGATATTTCGCATTATCATCCGGTAACAGATTGGAATAAAGTAAAAGGAGAAGTTGGATTTTTAATTTCCAAGGCGACACAGGGAACCGGATTTGTTGACCGTACGTTGGAGAGTTTTATCAAAGGATGCGAAACAAATAAGATTCATTATTGGCTGTATACTTATCTTAACAAAGGAAACGAATTGGAACAGGCCAAATTTCTGGTATCTACATGCAAGGAAAAAGTTGGAAAATATTTTGTAGGATATAGTTTGGATATTGAAGAAGATAATAAAGAGAGCGACGTGCAGGAAGCGCTAAATTATATAAGCGGCCTTAAAGTAAAAACTATGATTTATACGATATATTCACAGTACAGCAGATACAAATCTCTGATCACGGGCAGGCCGTCTTCCTGCGCGTGGTGGGAGGCAAGGTATGGAAAAAACAGCGGAGAATACAATAAAAAATATCCGTGCCATGAAGATGTGGATTTGCATCAGTTTACATCTAATGGGGTTTGCCCGGGCCTGAGTGGAAATGTTGATCTGAACCGATTGCCGGGAGAAAAAGGAGAGCGATGGTTTCTAACGGCAGATATTCACAGCGATACGGATGAGGGCGCAGGAGAAGATTATATCGGAGAATTGATAATAGACGGAAAGATGGGAACAAAAACGACACGGAGAGCACAGGAAGTATTCGGAACCGTCCAAGACGGCGTTATCAGCAATCAGTTAAGCGTTTATAAGTCCATTTGTCCGGGAATATTAAGTGCGAACTGGGAGAGTACAAAGAGAGGTGGTTCTTTGCTTGTGAAAGCGCTGCAAAAAAAGGTAGGAGCTGATCCGGACGGATACCTTGGTCCGCGTACGATCCGGAAATGGCAGAAATGGATGGGAACAACACAGGACGGAGTGATCAGTTATCCGTCAGAATGTATAAAAGCATTCCAGAAGTGGCTGAATAAGCAGTAATCTTTCAGTCTTTTACGAAATCTTTATATACGGTTCATGGGAATGAAAAGTTGAGCTGCAGTCTGAGCGTTCGCAAAAAGGACTGCAGCGAAATGACTATTTCCTTTTCTTGTTTGATTATGATAAATAAATTTGAAAAATAGAAAAGAATTGGTTAGATTTTAACAAAAAATAAAATAAAATAAATTTATGCTTGAAAAAAGTGTAAGAAGATGGTAATATAGGAAAGTCGAAAGCAAGTGAGTACAAA
Source organism: Eubacterium sp. (assembly GCA_022796875.1). Classification (GTDB taxonomy): domain Bacteria; phylum Bacillota; class Clostridia; order Lachnospirales; family Lachnospiraceae; genus JAAWJJ01. The sequence continues at coordinate 36,608 of JAAWJJ010000025.1, forward strand.
TCGATGTTTGCGGGTGTAGTTCAATGGTAGAACACTAGCCTTCCAAGCTAGATACGTGGGTTCGATTCCCATCACCCGCTTGTTTTCTTTTTTAGTCAGTGTACAAGGTTAAGAAGGCAATGTACCGGATGAAGAAAGCAGCGTATGTGTCCGTAGCTCAGCTGGATAGAGCAACGGCCTTCTAAGCCGTGGGTCGGGGGTTCGAATCCCTTCGGGCATATTTATATGGTGGGTATAGCGCAGTTGGTTAGCGCGCCAGATTGTGGCTCTGGAGGCCAAGGGTTCGAATCCCTTTATCCACCTTTTACCGTATGCAATATGCAGTAGAATAAGTTAATGGGCTATCGCCAAGCGGTAAGGCACAGGACTTTGACTCCTGCATTCGCTGGTTCGAATCCAGCTAGCCCAGTTTGGTAAATTTTATTCCCGTGAACAGTGGATTTGGATTGTTTACGAGAATATTCGTTTGTTATAATGAAATAGAGATATGGGATATTAGCTCAGTTGGTAGAGCACTTGACTTTTAATCAAGTTGTCCGGGGTTCGAATCCCCGATGTCTCATTTTTGGATTTCAGCAGAAAAACAGCGGAGACCTTTGAGAAATGCAGGGGTTTCCGCTGTTTTTTTGCTGAAATTTTTTCCATAAAACAGGAAAATGGCTGCTTCCTATGAGGTGCCATTTCCCTGTTTTTGTTCTGTCACATTGTGACAGTTTTTTTGCGCTTAAACATCCAGTAGTTTTTTGATTGCCGGTTGCATTTCCGCATAGCTGCGGTATTGTAAAATAAGAGAACGTTCTTCTTTGGAAAGCAGCAGAGGTTCTCCTGGACTATCATATCCAAATGATTCCAGAATATTGTCTATTTTGTATATTTTGCAGAGAACCAGTAATGTATCCGCATCTGGTTGTGTTTGTCCGCTTTCCCAGCCATAAACTGTTTTGGGTGCAACTGGCAAATGGTTCTTTTCGAGTTTTAGCACTACGTCATTGACCGAATACTTATTTTGTTTTCGGTAAGCTTTTAGTACCTGAGAAATTTTAGGGTTTTTCATATTTTCACCTCTTTTCTTATCATATCTTACCCCGAAAAATGCGTCAATAACTCATGTAAAAATCCCTAAAATCGGGAATTTGGAATATTGAAATTCTTTATAAAAAAGAATATAATGGTGTAGGAAGCAAAAAACAGTTTGACATTTTCACAGATTTGGACAGGTACAGGCAAATGTTTCCAGAGAAAATACGGAGGATAAATATGGAGAATGTCGTAACAAAATATATTGCGAATTATATCGAAAACAGCAGGTTTTCGGTAGCAAGCATTTCCAGAATACTGGATATTCCGGAAAATAAACTGATTCCTATACCAGAAGAAGCACTGACAGCCGAGGAATTATTAAAGCTATGCAGCTATCTTCGAATCAATCCGGAAAGCATTCCGTGGAATCGCAAGATCACAGGATAATATAATAATACAGAAAAAGAAAAGGAAAATCAGCAAAAAAAGGAAACAGTTGATCGATCATATAAAATTCGGAACGGTAATAATAAAATAAGAAATGTACAATTGAAAGATTATTTTAAAATCCGGAATAGTACAAAAAAACCTGCTAAAAAGTTTTCACTTTTATTAGCAGGTTTTTTATAATTCATGACAAAAGAAGACTCACGAAGCGAGGATTCTATCGTTACGGCTGCTTGATTTTGTTTTGGTCCAGCACCAGGTGCTGCGGCAGGCCGTTTACCATAAACGGCTGGTAATCGCCCTGGATCAGAGGCTCTACATAGTTGATAAATTCTTCGGTAACATAATTGCCGTCTTCATTTACCCATTCGCGCGGAACGAACCGTTCGTTGTTGGCAATGCGGTGTACGTCATAGATTCCGGCGGAACTCATATAAGGATCGTCGGAAATACGGTCGATGACAACCATTTTTCCGGTATCTCCTTCATCGGCTGCTTTTACGGCAGCGCCGCCTACCATGAATGCCTCGTCAATATCGACACGGGAGGAAATATGGGAGGCGCTTCTTTGAAGTGTGGAAAATTCAAATCCTCTTGTTTTGTGGCCTAATTCCGAATGAAGGAAATGCGCCAGATAAGTAGCGGTTCCCTGAAGCTGCCTGTGCCCGAACGGATCCACGGATGCGTTATCACCGGACAGTTCGCAGACATAACGTCCGTCGGCGAGGGTAATGCCTTCCGATACTGCGATTATGAGCGTATCTTTTTTCTCCAGCAATTCTTTTACCGTTGCCAGGAATTTATCAATGTCGAACGCAATTTCCGGCAGGTAGATCAGATCCGGTCCTTCACATTCTTCGGTTTTGGCGAGAGCGGTAGCGCCAGTCAGCCATCCGGCATTCCGTCCCATAACTTCCAGAATGGTAATGGATTTTTTATGGTAGGAAAGTCCGAGGCAGTCGCGGATCACTTCTTTAGTGGAAGCAGCAATATATTTTGCCGCGCTTCCGAAGCCAGGAGTGTGGTCGGTTAAAGCAAGGTCGTTATCAATTGTTTTCGGAACGCCAAGGAATTTCTGGGTATGTCCCTTTACGATAGCATAGTCAGATAATTTTTTGATCGTATCCATGGAATCATTACCGCCGATATAGATAAAAGCCTCGATTTCCAGACGGTCCAGAATCTGGAAAATTCTTTCGTAAAATTCGAGATCTTCATGAATTTCAGGAAGCTTGAACCTGCAGGAGCCTAAAAAGGCGGACGGCGTTCTTTTTAACAGTTCGATATCCATGTCGGAATGTATTTGTGTGGAAAGGTCCACATATTGCTCGTCTAAAAAACCCTGAATTCCATGGAGCATGCCGTATACAGTATCAAAACCACGTTCTTTGGCGGTTTTGTAAACGCCGGCAAGGCTGGAGTTTATGACGGCGGTAGGACCGCCGGATTGCCCTACAATAATATTACGTTTGTGTGTGTTGTTACTTTGTTTTTTTGCCAAAATATCTTTCCCCCTTTACGAGATATTTTCCGGAAATCTGCCATATGATTCTTTTTGGGCGATTCACGGTAATGTATTTATTTTTTTGATATTCATTTTACTATAGTACATAGAATATGGGAATCTTGCAAGTAGAAAATTAATAAGTGGCGCTTATATTTATGAAAAAAATGTCCGGATATATCTATGGAGCCTCTCTCCTGTCCATGAAAAATAATTGTTGATATGTCTTGGGAAAGTTGGCCGTATGGATTTTCGCAGTTGAACGGTTTTACGTGTTATGGTAAAATTTCTAATTATATAGATATAATCAGGAAAGTTTCCGGAATTTTAACTGCAATGAAAATGTTATCCTGCTGCGGCAAATTAGGAGGAATTTATGTCAGTGTTAACAGTATTTACCCCGACGTATAACCGGGCGCATCTTTTGGGAAGAATTTATGAAAGTTTATGCCGGCAGGATTGCAAAGATTTTGTGTGGCTGATTATAGATGACGGTTCGGCCGACCACACGGAAGAGATTGTGGAACAATGGAAAACACGGGACAACGGATTTGAGATTCGTTATATTTATAAAGAAAACGGCGGAGTGCATACCGTCCATAATACGGCGTATGAAAATATCGGGACAGAGTTATGCGTATGTGTCGATTCCGATAACACGCTGGCGGACGGCGCGGCAGGATTAATTCTGTCCGAGTGGGAAAAGGTGCGTGAAAAAGGATATGCCGGTCTGATCGGGTTGGAAGCGTATATGGAAAACGGAGAAGTGATCGGAACCCCATTCCCCGAAAACATGACGGAAACGACCTGGAGCGGATATTACGCTTCCGGAGGCCTGGGGGATAAAATACCGGTTTACCGTACGGAGGTGATCGCATCTGTGGCGCCGTATCCGGTTTTCAAAGGCGAAAAATATATGAGCCTGACGTATAAATATCTGCTGGTCGACCAAAAATACAGGCTGCATACAGTCAATCAGGTATTGTGCAACGTGGAGTATCAGCCCGATGGAACGACGAATAATATGCACAGGCGGTATTTGCAGAATCCGAAAGGCTTTGCTTTTCTTCATAAAGTGATGATGCAGTATCCGGTTTCCAGGAAAGGCCAGTTCATCGACTGTATTCACTATGTATCGAGTTCCCAGCTTGCGGCTAATCCGAATTATATGAAAGAATCGCCAAAGAAATTTATGACTTTTCTGGCTGTTCCGTTTGCCTGGTCGATGACGAAATTTCTGAAAAATGTAGAAGCCGATGAACAGAAAAATTTTGCTCACAGGAAAGAAGAGGAGCGTCTGGCGAAGAAAGAGGAAGCAAGGCAGGCAAAGAGAGAGGAACGTCTGGCGAAGAAAGAGGAGGCAAGGCAGGCAAAGAGAGAGGAACGTCTGGCGAAGAAAAAATAGAAAAAAGTACGAAATTGTGCTACAATGAGCGTAAGTGAGAAGAAAGCGGAAAACGCCGATTGTTCCGGGCGGAACCAAAAGAATAATGGAGGATAAAAGTGGCTGATAACAAGAACAGAGAAAATTGTGATTTGCTGTTTCGATATTTAAAAAGTATACTATATGATCCTGAGATTAAACGTCCTGATCTGGAAAAACTGGAGGAGCCTTTTACGGAACTGGGGAAAGAACTGGAAGTTTTGCAGCGGATGGTAGAAGAGATGAAAGCGTATTCGGAGGCTTTGTCCAGAGGAAATCTGTCAGGAGAATATCCCTCCGAAGAGAATTTCCTGTGTGCAAATTTAAAGCGTCTTCATGATAATCTGAATCATCTGACCTGGCAGGCAAAGCAGGTGGCGGCAGGCGATTATTCACAGCACGTGTCGTATCTCGGGGAATTTTCCAAATCGTTTAATTTGATGATACAACAGCTGCAGGAGCGCGAAGAACAGCTTGTCCGGGAAACGGATATAGCGCAGCAGAATCACAGAGTGGCGGAAGAGTATAATAAACTGTTTACAGAAATGGTCAGGCGGAGAAACGAATGGATTCTGGTGGTGGACGAAGAAAGCCACGAGATCCTGTACTGTAACCGCCGGGGTAATGAGGAAGAAGAACATTCCTGCAACAGCTGCAACAACCGTTTGGATTTTCTGGAGGAACTTCTGTACTGGAAAGAGCCGGAAAGATATAAAGTTTGGGAAAAAAGAGATAAAAATCATAATTTTTACCGCGTATCGACATTTCATATTATCTGGAGAGGGCATAATTCCTATGCCCATGTAGTAGAAAACATTACGGAAAACAAACAGGTGGAAAAGCAGCTGTTTAATAAAGCGTATTACGACGCCGGAACAGGAATTTACAATCGGTTTTTCTTTGAAGAATATACGTTGAAGCAGCTGGAAGAAAAAAAAGATATGGTTTTGTGTTATATGGACCTGGACGGATTAAAATATGTCAACGACGTTTTTGGGCATAACGAGGGAGATTGCTATATCAGCCGGTTTGTCGAAAAGATCAGCGATTCTTTCCGTACTACGGACGCTTTTGCCAGAATCGGCGGAGATGAATTTTGTATGGTGCTTCTGAATGTTTCCATGCCTGATATCGAGAAGAAAATGGAACAGATCAGAAGCGAGTTTATAGAGCAAAACGAAAAACCGTATCCGGTCAGTTTCAGTTACGGGGTGGTAGAAGTGAAAGGAATAGAAAATGAGCTTTCTCTGGAACAGATCATATCTCGGGCGGATAAGAAAATGTATGAATATAAGAAAAAGTACAAAGCGGCAAGAAAATAGATAGTCCAATATCCTGTTGCTGACAGCGCAGGAATAAAAAAGCTGGAAAAGATAAAAACAAAAGGTTTTGGGGTGATAAAATAAACAGGTAAAATTTCAAACTGAAAGGCAGCGGCAAAAAAAAATTTGAAAGGCGGAAGTTATGAAGGAAAGCAAAGCGGCACGAATGATAGTATCATTACTTGTTATTACCGGGGGCAGTTTTTTGGCGGCATATGCGATCGAAGGCTTTCTGGTGCCAAATCTGATTCTGGACGGCGGCGTCGTGGGTGTCGCGATTATTGTAAAAGAACTGACAGGCTTGCAGCTTAGTATTCTTGTGGCAATATTCAATATTCCTTTTTTGTTTGTCGGTTATCGGCAGATCGGGAGAAATTTTCTTTATAAGGCAATTTATGGAATTGTGCTGTATTCTGTATTTTTGGGTATCTTTGAAAAAGTGCCGGCCTTTACAAACGATTCGATTCTGGCAACCGTTTTTGGCGGACTGCTGCTGGGAATCGGCGTAGGCCTGGTCATTAAGGCAGGAGGATGCCTGGACGGTACGGAAACGATAGGGATCCTGATCAGTAAAAAAACTTCCATAACGGTCGGGCAGGTAGTCTTGTTATTTAATGTCATCATATTTGCAGTGGCGGGCTGTCTGTTCGGGTTTGACCGTACGATGTACAGTCTGATAACCTATTTCATCACTTCAAAAATCATAGATCTGGTAGACAGCGGATTTGAACAGGCAAAAGCGGTTATGATCATTACCAATGAAAGCCAGAAGATTTCCGACGCTATTTTCGCCCGGCTTGGCCGAACCGTTACTTTGATTGAAGGAGAAGGCATGATATCCGGGAAAAAAGTAGTATTGTACTGTGTGGTAACGAGAATTGAACTGAGCGAAATGAAGCGGATCGTTAAAGAAGACGATGCCTCTGCGTTTATGACCATTACGGATGTAAGTGAAATCGTAGGGAAACATATTAAGAAAAAAGAAGAACAGCACCGCAGGGAACAAATGGCGGAGGAAGTATAAAATAGAGTTTGCAAAAGCTGAGGATGAAGGAGATGTCAAAAAATGGCATCTCCTTATTTTTGTCTTACAGGAAATACCACGTTGGATGAAATTGATAATATATTAAATTTCCTGCGATATAAAAAATCCTCCAGGCAGGATTCTTTTTTGGAATTTGAAAGCAATTTTATTGGAATTGATAAGGAAAATTAACTCGTTTATACTTGTTGATACAGAAGCCAGGACAGACAGGGAGGAGAGCAGGGAAAAGCAGAACGATTACAATCAATTCATCAGAGGAAAATTTGGGAGGGTAAAAAATGAGAGTATTAAAGAGTATGAATTTCGGTGCGAAAGGTTGGATTCTGTTGTTCTATACCTTTATGGCATTTGCGGCTCAGATCGTATTTACCGGATATGTACAGAACGTACTTGCCGACCTGTATGGCGGCGGCGTGCATGTATCTTCGATTTATACGGCGGCGACGATAGCGGCCCTTGCCGTTCAGATTATTCTGTCCGGATTCATGGCAAAAATCAAAAGCATACATAAGATTTCTATTATTCTCGGGGCGATTGCATTAGCAGGAGCGCTTGGCGTTACGTTTGTCCCGGCTGGTATGATGTGGGACGTATGCTATTTTGTTACGGTATTTATGGTAGCGATGTGGGCGTTGTATTCCTTACAGATGCTGATCGGGCAATGGTTCCCGACGAAAAAAGGGACTTTTATGGGTATCGCAACATTGGCGTTTCCGGTATTTAACGGGCTTATGGGACCTTTTGCAAACGCTGTGTTCGGAGGCGGTATGCCAAACGTGGCGAAAGGGATGATACCGATCTGGATTATTATTTTTATAGCGTTTTTGCTGGGTTCCATCTTCTTAAGGGATTTTCCGGAACAATGTGGCGCGCTTCGGGATAATGACAAAACAATGACGCCGGAGAAAGCAAACGCCATGCTGGAGGCTGATCTGGAAGCCAGAAAGACGACCGTCTGGAAAACCGGTAAAATTCTCGCCACCCGTGATTATTGGCTTATCACTATTCCAATCGGCGCGTTGTTAATGTGCGCGGTAGGTATGATGACAAAAACCGCCGATATCATCGGTAGTTTTGGCAGTGAGATGGATCGGTTCGGCGGATTTGGCGGAATTATGTTTCTGGTTATGGTTTTCGGTATCATCGGGAGTTTCGTTATCGGCCTGATCGATACTGCGATCGGTACGAAAAAGGCGATTATCATTTCCTGCGTATTAATGGTAGTCAGCGGGATACTGGGGCTTTCCGGTTCTCCGTTAGGAACTTTTCTTTCCATTGAAGTGCTGGCGGTATTTATGGGGGCGTCTTCTAATTTTGCGGTTTCTGTAGCGGCTCAGTACTGGCGGAGAGAAGATTTCTCAACGATCTTTTCTACGATTAATCCGGTATCCTGTTTTATTCAGGCGATCGGGCCGGTGGTAATTTCGATAATTTTGGGAATCGCCGGATCCAGGGGAGTGTTTGGGATGATTTTTGCGGCAGGTATAATAAGCGTTGTATTTTCGTTGCTGTTTAGTCCGAAACACATCAAAAGCGTCGACGATAAACGCCGTGCCGCAGCCGGTAAAGCGCTGGATGATGAATTGGCCGGAAGAATGTAATATTGTAAAGATGTCATGTCAGAAAAATGAGTTGATTGTTTCCTGTAGAGTTTGAAAAAAGGGGCTGTCGCTTTAACGAATAAAAATTCGTGAAGCGACAGCTTCATTTTTGCTGTTTTTACATGTGATTTTAAGAAAAAGTCCCGGATCACTCTGTTATTCTATAAAAAGGGCATACTTTAATAAGCCATTTCCCATGGCTTGAAAGTTTGTTTTGAGAGATTTAAAATTAAGCGCTTTTCACTGAAAACAAATGTGTTCCCGTCCTGCCTTTTTGAATCTTATTATGGAGCTTATTTATGTTCCTTGCCATGGCGAGCAGTATACTTTCCGCAAGCACATTTGGCGTTCCTTTGCTTACATATCTCCGAAACTGCATATCCTGTTTTAAATCC